>NZ_JAQUAL010000179.1:0-6004 GCF_028687295.1 Simplicispira sp. | reverse complement strand
TAGCTGGTTTTTTTGCTGACCGAACCGGCCACTTTGGCGCCTGCGGCTTCGAGCAGGTCTTTGGCCTCATCACGTCCCAGGGTGGGCAGCGTGCCGGTAATCACCACCGTCAGGCCGGCCAGCGGCTGCGTGGCGCGCTCGGTGGGCACGCCCTCGGGCCAGGTCACGCCGCAAGCGCGCAGTTGCAGGGCCACCTCGCGGTTGTGCGGCTGGGCGAAGAAGGTGTGGATGCTCTGCGCCACCACCGGCCCCACGTCGTTGACCTGGAGCAGCTGCGCCTCGGTGGCGTCCATGATGGCGTCCAGGCCACCAAAGTGGCGCGCCACATCCTTGGCTGTCGATTCGCCCACATGGCGAATGCCCAGCGCAAACAAAAAGCGCGCCAGCGTGGTCTGTTTGGATTTTTCCAGCGCGGCCAGCACGTTCTGCGCCGATTTGTCGGCCATGCGCTCCAGGGCGATGAGCGAAGGCAGCCCCAGCCGGTACAAATCGGGCAGCGTGCGGATCACGCCCGACTCCACCAATTGATCGACCAGCTTGTCGCCCAGGCCCTCGATGTCCATGGCGCGGCGGGCGGCAAAGTGCAGCAGCGCCTCTTTGCGCTGGGCCGGGCAGAACAGGCCGCCGGTGCAGCGGTGGTTGGCCTCGCCTTTTTCGCGCACCACGGCGCTGCCACACACGGGACATTGGCGGGGCATTCTGAAATTGGGCACGTAGGCCGGTCGCGCGCCCGCCACCACGCCCACCACTTCGGGGATCACATCCCCGGCGCGGCGCACGATCACCGTGTCACCCACGCGCACGCCTTTTTTGCGGATTTCGAACAGGTTGTGCAGCGTGGCATTGGTCACCGTCACGCCGCCGACAAACACCGGCGCCAGGCGCGCCACGGGCGTGAGCTTGCCGGTGCGCCCGACCTGCACGTCAATGCCTTCGACGCGCGTCACCATCTCTTGCGCCGGGTATTTGTGCGCCACCGCCCAGCGCGGCTCGCGCGTCTTGAAGCCCAGCTCGCGCTGCAAGGCCAGGTTGTTGACCTTGTACACCACGCCGTCGATGTCGTAGGGCAACTGGTCGCGGCTGGCGCCGATGCGCTGGTGAAACGCTATCAATTCAGAAGCACCTTGCGCAACACTGGTCTGCTCTGCCACCGGAAAACCCCATGATTTCAGGGTATGCAGCAGCTCAAAATGGGTGCCCCACTGCGGGCCGCCCTCGCTGGCGGGCGTGACCTCGCCCACACCGTAGGCAAAAAAGCTCAGGGGCCGCTGCGCCGCAATGCCGGGGTCCAGCTGGCGCACCGCTCCAGCTGCGGCGTTGCGCGGGTTGACAAAGGTTTTTTGTCCGCGCTGGCGCTGCGCTTCGTTGAGGCGGTCGAAATCAGCGCGGGCCATATAGACCTCGCCGCGCACCTCTACCACCGGTGGCGCGCCAGGCGGCAGCGACAGCGGTATCTGGCGGATGGTGCGGATGTTGTGCGTCACGTCCTCGCCCACCTCGCCGTCGCCACGCGTGGCCGCTTGCACCAGCACGCCACCCTCGTAGCGCAGGCCCATGGCCAGGCCGTCAAATTTGAGTTCGGCCACGCATTCCAGCGGCGCACCTGCCAGCACGGCCAGCGCCTCGGGGCACAGTGGCTCGGCACGATAGCGGGCATCCGTGGCAGGCAGTTCGGTGCGGCGCTGCTCGGTGGCCAGGTAGTTGCGCACCTGCTGTTCAAAATTTTCAGCGCCTGCGGGCGTGGTGTCGGTCTCGGTGCGGATGCTGAGCATGGGCACAGCGTGGCGCACGCTGGCCAGTGACGCCATCACGGCGCCACCCACGCGCTGGGTGATCGAGTCGGGGGTGATGAGATCGGGGTACTGCGCCTCCAGCGCCTGCAATTGTGCAAAAACGCGGTCGTATTCGGCGTCGGGCACGGTGGGCGCGTCTTGCACGTAGTACTGGTGCGCCCACTGGTTGAGCTGCTGCCGAAGCGCTTCTATTTTGATAGCTGCTAGCGCCCGTCCATCGGGCGCTGGAGCCGCAAAAAGCTCCAAATTCTCGGTCATGGCAAACCGCCCTGTCAGCTGAAAAGGCGCCGCGCCAGCACCGAACCTGCCGACAGCTCGCGGCCATCGAGCTGGTCATACAACAGCTCCAGGTCGGTGGCGATGGGGTCCATGGCCATGGCGGGCAAGGGCTGGCCGTTCTGGTCGCACAGAACACCGTCCATGACGTTGCACAGCACGGCAGCAATCTCGCGCAGGCGGGCAAAGGGCTGCTCGGTGCGGTGGACTTGCGCCACGTCCAGGCTGAGCATCAGCTCGCGCACGGCCGATTGCTCCAGGTCTTCGGCCAAGGCGGCCTGGGTGTCAAACGACAGACCCAGCAACGGCGGCAGGCCCGGTGTGGGCGCTGGCAGCAGCATGCGCCCGGGGATGGCGCCTTGCACAAAGCCCAGGCGCGCAGCGTTTTGCTGCAAATAGCCTGCACTCCAGGCGGCCTGGCGGGCGCGCAGCATGAAGGCCAACTGCGCATCGTGCTCGCTGGCAAACTGGTCCAGCTCACGGGCGCGCAGCACCTCATTGACCATGTCCGGAAAATCAATCGAGGCGCTGATGCTGTCGGCAAAGGCCTGCGCCTTGTGGACGAACTCCGAAAACTCGATGTCATTGAGCGCGCCCACCCGGTTGGCCAGTTGCACCCCCGCCTGGAACAGGTGGTAGCGCTCGCCGGGGGTGGGCATCTCCCACTGCTGGGTGGTTTCGTTGAAGCCCTCGATGGCAAAGGGCTTGCTGCCTACGCGGCGGGTGGGTGGCAAAGCGGCCAGCGCGCTCTCGCCGGGGATGGCGTGCTCGCACTGCAAGGCGGCGATGGCATCGATCAGCGGGTCCAGGCCGGGGCGGCGATCGGCCACGTGCGTGGGGGCCGCAGGCACGGGCGCGTCAGGCGCGGCGGCGCTGGCGGCGGCCTGTGCGGTGCGATCGGGCGGCGCAAAGTCTGCGCCGGGCAGTTCTTCGGGTGCTGGTGCACCCGGGGCGGCAGATGCCACAGGCGTGCGCGGCGGCGCGGCACTGCCCCGGGCCACGGGCGGGGCGCCCAGAGCGGCATCAAACGCGGGCTCTTGGCGCAGCGCGGGTTCGGCCCGTGGGTCGTCCTCCACGGGGCGGGCTTTTTTGGGTTGGTTGCGGTGCGTCGTCCAGGCGTTGTAGGCCACGATCAAGGCCAGCAGGACGACACCGATAACGGCCAGGCTGATTTGCAAGGTGCTCATGGTTGCGTGCGGGTAAGTAGTTCAGGCGGCGATTCAGGCAGCGTCGGCCATCGACAGGGCAGACTCCATGTCCACCGCCACGATGCGCGAGACACCCTGCTCCTGCATGGTCACGCCGATCAATTGTTCGGCCATTTCCATGGCAATTTTGTTGTGGCTGATGAACAGAAACTGGGTGCCTTGTTTGCTCATGCTGCTGACCAATTTGGCATAGCGCTCGGTGTTGGCGTCGTCCAGTGGCGCATCCACCTCGTCGAGCAAACAAAACGGCGCCGGATTGAGTTGAAAGATGGCAAACACCAGCGCAATGGCCGTGAGGGCTTTCTCGCCGCCCGACAGCAGGTGGATGGTCTGGTTTTTTTTGCCCGGCGGTTGGGCCATGACCTGTACGCCGGAATCGAGAATTTCATCGCCCGTGATGATGAGCCGCGCCTGTCCGCCACCAAACAGCTCGGGAAACATGCGGCCAAAGTGCTGGTTGACGGCATCAAAGGTGCCCGAGAGCAGGTCGCGCGTCTCGGCATCGATCTTGCGGATGGCGTCTTCGAGGGTATTCATGGCCTCGGTCAAATCGGCGTTTTGCGCGTCCAGAAAGGTCTTGCGCTCGCGGGCGGCGGTCAGCTCATCCAGCGCAGCCAGGTTGACGGCGCCCAGGGCGGCAATCTCACGGTGCAGGCGGTCGATCTCGGCTTGCAGGCCCATCAGGCGCACGTTGCCCTCGGTGATGGAGCGGGCCACAGCCTCCAGGTCGGCCTGGGCGTCTTGCAACAGCGTGGTGTATTGCTCCAGACCCAGGCGCGCAGCCTGCTCTTTGAGCTGGAATTCGGTGATGCGCGCGCGCAGCGGCTCCAGGGCGCGCTCCAGTTGCAGGCGGCGCTCGTCGCTGGTGCGCAGCCGGTTGGTGAGGTCGTCGTACTCGCTGCGGCGGGCAGCCAGCTGCTGTTCGCGCTCCATTTTCAGCGCCAGCACGTCTTGCAGGCCGCCTTGCGCTGCGGCATCTGACAGGCGCATCAGCTCGGCATGGGCGCGCACCTGCTCGTCGGCCAGCGCAGCGCTTTGCTGGTCGGCGGTGGCCAGGGTGCGAGACAGTTCGGCCTGGCGGGCCTCCAGGCTGCGCTGGGCAAAGGTGGCCTCTTGCGCCTGGCGCTCCAGGCTGCGCTGCTGTTCGCGGCACTCGGTCAGCTTGCGCTCGGCCTCGATCACCTGGTCGCCGTGCTGGGCGTGGCGCTCCTGGGTGTCGGCCAGCTGCATGTCCAGCTCATCAAAACGCTCTTCGGCCACGGCACGGCGCTCTTGCAGGTCAGAGAGCATGGCCTCGACTTCGGCCAGATCGGCGCCGATTTGCTCGCTGCGCAGGCGTGTTTGCTCTACCAGCTGCGACAGGCGCAGGTGCTCGACTTGCAGCTCGTGGGTGCGTGCCTGCGCCTCGGTGGCTTCGCGGCGCACGGTGCTCAGGCGCTGGGTGGCATCGGCGTAGGCGGCTTCGGCACGCACCAGCGCGACGCGGGCCTCTTCGCTGATGAGGGCCTGGGCGCGCAGTTCTTTATCGAGGTGTTCGATTTCCTGGGCGCGCGCCAGCAGGCCCGATTGCTCGGAGTCCTGGGCGTAAAAACCCACGCTGTGCGCCGTGACGCTATGGCCTGCGGGCACGTACAGCGCCTCGCCGCGCTGCAATTGGCTGCGGCGGTTCAGGGCCTCGTCCAGCGTCTGGGCGGTGTAGCAGCCTTGCAGCCAGTCGGTCAGCACGGCGCTCAGGCCCGCATCGTGCAGGCGCAGCCAATCGGACAGGCGTGGCAAGCCGCTGGCAGGCGCGGGCGTGGCCGCCGCCGGGGGGCTGAAAAACACCAGCTTGGCCGGGGGCGCATCGCCACCACCGGCATCCACAGCCCCCAGAAAACCGCGCACGCGGTCGAGGCTGCCCACTTCAAGGGCGCCCAGGCGCTCACGCAGGGCGGCCTCCAGGGCGTTTTCCCAACCGGGCTCGATGTGGATGCGGCTCCACAGGCCCTGCAAACCATCCAGGCCGTGGCGTGCCAGCCAGGGCCTGAGCTTGCCATCGGTTTTGACCTTTTCTTGCAGCGCCTTGAGCGCCTCCATGCGCGCCGACAGATCGGCCTGGCGCGCAGCCTCGTGGTTGACGGCCTGCTGGCGGCTGCGGCGCTCGTCATCGAGCTGCGGCACGGCCTCTTGCAACTGGGCCAGGCGCGCCTCGGCGGTTTCAGTGGCTTCCTGGGCCGCGTCAAGCTGGCTGCGCAAATGCAGCAGCCGCGAACCATCGGGCGCGGCCAGCGCGTTGCGGTCAGCGCGCAGGCGCTCGTAGCGGGTATCGAGCTGGCGGCTTTGCTCGTCAATGCTGCGCTGCTCGGCGGCCAGCACCTGAATCTGCTGCTGCACCTGGGCCACGGCCTGGCGCTGCGTATTGGCACGCTGCTGGCTTTGGCGCAGGGCGTCTTCCAGCTCGGGCAGGCGCTGGGATTGCTCCTCGACCTGGGCGGCCAGCAACTCGGCTGTTTCTTCGGCCTCGACACCCGCACCAGCGAGGTCTTCCAGCCCGGCCTCGGCGTCTTCTTTGCGCGTATTCCACTGGGCGATTTGCTCGGCCAGCGTGTGCAGGCGCTGCTCCACGCGCTGGCGCCCTTCCAGCACGTAGCGGATTTCGGCCTCCAGCCGCCCCACTTCCGCCGTGGCCTCATAGAGCTTGGCCTGGGCCTGGTTGAGCGCATCACCCGCACCGTAGTGCGCCTGGCG
>NZ_JAQUAL010000027.1:18302-27171 GCF_028687295.1 Simplicispira sp. | reverse complement strand
GCATGCTGCGCGAGCACGCTTTTGACAGCGCCAGCCTGTTTGAAGAGGAGCTGGTGGCCGACGAAGAAGCCTTGCTCGCCCAGGCCGTGCAGGATTACTGGCGCCAGCAGTGCTACGGCCTGTCTGCCGACGCGCTGGCGCAGGTGCTGGGCGTCTGGCGCAGTGTGGATGCCTTGCTCAATGACGTGAAAGCGCTGCGGGGCAAAGTGCCGCAGGGCGAGGGCGCTGCGCTCAGTGTGGTGGAAGCGATGGCGCAGGCCCACAGCGAGCACCAACGGCAGTTGGATGTGCTGCGCAGTGACTGGAGTCGGCGGGTGGTGGCAATGCGCGGTTTTGTCAATGCGCAAACCCCACCGGCAGCCCACGGCTGGGCAGCCGGATTTCCTATGGCAAACCTCAATCGCTGGCTGGATACGCTACAGAACTGGACTGAAGGCAAGGACAAGGACGGCGAGAAGCCGACGCCTGTAGTGCTTGACCTGGGTAAGGGCTGGCAGCGCCTCACGCTGGCCGGGCTGGCAGCGATGCGCCAAGCCGGGGCCGGGCCTATCCCGTTCACGCAAGACGAGCAGGAGGCCTTCAATGCCTTCGCCACCCTGCAAATCGCCCTGCAAAACCTGCCCCAGCCCAGCGCCACCGCCCGCCGCCACGCCGCCGCCAGCGTGGCGCAGCGCCTGCGCCAGCTCAAGCAGCAGCAGGGCACGTTCGGTTTTGCCGACATGCTTGAGCGCCTGGACGCCGCGCTGCACAGCGCCAGCGGCGAGCGCCTGCGCGATCGCATTGCTGCCCAATACCCGGTGGCGCTGATTGACGAGTTCCAGGACACCGCGCCCCTCCAGTACCGCATCTTTGACCAGATTTACCGCACACCAGACAACGACCCCGAGCGCGCTTTGCTGCTGATTGGCGACCCCAAACAGTCCATTTACGGTTTTCGTGGTGCGGACATTTACAGCTACCTGCAAGCGCGCCGTGCCACCGCAGGGCGGCACTATGCGCTGTCGGTCAATTACCGCTCTACCCATGCGCTGGTGCAGGCCGTCAACCACAGCTTTTTGCAGGCCGAGGCGCGGCCACCGCAGCAGGGGCAGCCCGGCGGCGCCTTCCAGTTTGCCGCCAGCGATGGCAGCAACCCCTTGCCCTTTGTGGAAGTGGCAGCCCACGGGCGCCAGGAGCAATGGGTGGGTGCGGGCGCCGCCATGCCCGCCATCACGCTGGTGCATGACCTGGAGATGCAAAGTGCGGGCCACACGCGCTACGCCTTTGCCCAGCGCTGCGCCGAGCAAATCGTTGTGTGGTTGAACGATCCGACCAACGGTTTTCAAGAGGAAGGCAAGCCGCTGGAGCGCCTGCGCCCGCAGGACATTGCCATCCTGGTGCGCACCGGCACCGAGGCCGCTGCCATGCGCCGCGCTCTGCAAAAGCGCAACGTGGCATCGGTGTATTTGTCGGACAAGGATTCGGTGTTCCAGAGCGACGAGGCCCGCGACCTGGTGCATTGGCTGCGCGCCGTGGCCGCCCCGCAAGACGCTACCTTGGTGCGCGCCGCGCTGGCGCTGGCCAGCGTGGGGCTGGCGCTGGACGTGCTGGCGCGGCTGGCCACGCAAGACGATTGGTTTGACGAGCAGGCCGACACCCTGCGTGCGCTGCGGCAGGTCTGGGCCAGCCAGGGCGTGCTGGCCATGCTGCGCCAGACCATCCACCGCTTCGGACTGGCTGCGCGCTGGCTGCAACGCGATGGCGGCGAGCGCAGCCTGACCAATTACCTGCACCTGGCCGAACTGCTGCAACACGCCAGCGCCGATTTGGAGGGCGAGCAAGCCCTTATCCGCTGGCTGATGAACCAGATTGCTGAAAACGCCGAGCAAAGCGACGAGCAGGTGGTGCGCCTGGAAAGCGATGCCGACCTGATCAAGATCGTCACCATCCACAAAAGCAAGGGGTTGGAATACCCGGTGGTGTGCCTGCCGTTTGCCAGCAGTTTTCGGGGGTTTGACAAGCGCTATGTCACATCGGCCCTGCTGCCCACGGCGGGAGGCGAGCGCGAGCTAGTGCTGGACATGAACGACGAGGCCCAGACCCGCTACGAACAAGAGCGCTTGCGCGACGACCTGCGCCTGCTCTATGTGGCCATGACCCGGCCCCGCCATGCGCTGTGGCTGGGCTTTGCGGCGGTCAAGGTGGGCAACGGCAAGGCCTGCCAGACCCACCACAGCGCCATCGGCTACCTGCTGGGTGGGGCCGCCCCGCGTGAGGCAGCCGATTGGCTGGCGCCCTTGCAGGCGCTGGCCAGCGCGGGTACGGGCATCGTGCTGCACAGCGCCGACGCCCATACCAGCGTGACCCGTCTGGCGCCGCGTGGCCACCCAGCCGCTTTGCAAGAGGTGCCCGATTACCGCGCCGACTTTGATCGCCACTGGGGCATTGCCAGCTACTCGCGCCTGACCCGTGACCTGAAGAGCCCACCGCAAACGCTGGCGCAAAGCAGCCTTGCCACGCCACCACCCGCATGGCCTGCCCATGCGCTCTCGCCCCTGCACGTGCTGCGCCCTGCGGACGATGAAGCGCTGCCCGGTGGGGAGGCCGGGGAGGGCACCACGCCCGCGCTGCCCGCTGCCACCGCAGGCGCAGGCCATGCTGCCACGCCGATCTGGCACCACTTCCAGCGCGGGCCGCTCACGGGCAACTGGCTGCACCAGCAACTCGACTGGCTGGCTGACCAGGGCTTTGCCCTGCGCGGCAACGAGCGCCTGCAACAGCGCCTGCAAGCGCGCTGCGAGCAGGGCGGCTACCAGGAGTCGGCCCCCGCGCTGGTCGCCTGGCTGACCGACGTGGCCCACGCACCGCTGCCCGGTCTGGGCGTGGCGCTGGCCGATCTGCCCACCGCGCGCTCTGAAATGGAGTTCTGGCTGCCCGCACGCCAGATTGACACCGCCGCCATCGACGCCCTGTGCCGCGATTACCTGCTGCAAGGGGCAGAGCGCCCGCGCCTGCAAACCAGCACGCTGCACGGCATGTTGATGGGCTTTATCGATTTGGTGTTCGAGCACGAAGGGCGCTATTGGGTGCTGGACTACAAATCCAACGCCCTGGGCGCCGACGACAGCGCTTACGACGACCACGGCCTGCGCGCCGCCATGGCCACGCACCGCTACGACGTGCAGGCCGCCGTGTATGTGCTGGCGCTGCACCGGCTGCTGCAAGCCCGCCTGGGGAGCGCTTACGACCCCGAGACGCAATTGGGCGGCGCGGTGTATTTCTTCCTGCGCGGCCTCCATGGCCCGGCGGGGGGCGTTTACACCCTGACCTTGCCAACGCAGGCCTTGGGCGCACTCGACGCCATGCTCGAACTCTCCCCTGAACCCATTGCCTGAACCCTGTCGCTGGAGCCCTTGCCGATGAATCCCACCCTCCACACCCTGCGCGATTGGTCAGAGCAGGGCTGGCTGCGCCGCCTGGACAGTGCCATGGCCGATTTTGTGGCGCAGCACGATCCACAGGCCGAGCCCGCCTTGCTGGTGGCCACCGCCTTGCTGGCCCACATGGAAGGCCGGGGCCATGTCTGCCTGCCGCTGGCCGATCTGGTGCGCCAACCGCACAGCGCACTGGCCTGGCCCGCCCAGGCCAGCGAGGCCCTGGGCACCTTCTGGCCCAGCCTGCCTCCAGCGCCTGCGGCATGGGTGCAAGCCTTGCAGCGCAGCCCCGTCGTGCGCTGTGTGACCGATGGCAATGCCCCGCCCGACACCGGCCAGCCACTGGTGTTGGGCGGTACGCCAGAGGCGCCGCTGCTCTACCTGCGCCGCTATTGGGTGTATGAGCAGCAGGTGGCGCAGGCGGTGGGCCAGCGCGCCGCCGTAGCGCAAGCGGTGGACGAGCGCGCCGCCCGCGACTGGCTGAACCTGCTGTTTCCGAAACCGTCTGTCAACGATGCTGCTTCGCCGCCGCCCGTGCCCGATTGGCAAAAAATTGCCTGCGCCTTGGCCCTGCGCAGCCGCCTCACCGTCATCACGGGCGGGCCGGGCACTGGCAAAACCTATACCGCCGCGCGCCTGCTGGCACTGCTGCTGGCCACCAGCCCCGACCCTGCCCAGCTGCGCGTGGCGCTGGCCGCCCCCACCGGCAAGGCAGCGGCGCGCCTGCGCCAGTCGATCGACCAATCGCTGGCCAGCCTGCAAGCGAGCCTGCAAGGCGCCATGGACCTGCACGCCCTGGCCGAGCGCATTGGCAAGGCCCGCACCCTGCATTCGCTGCTGGGCATGCACCAGGGCAGCCGCCAGTTCCAGCACAACGCCCAGCACCCGCTGGATGTGGACGTGCTCATCGTCGATGAAACCTCCATGGTGCATTTGGAGATGATGGCCGCACTGCTGCAAGCCATGCCGCCCCAGGCCACGCTGATTTTGCTGGGCGACAAAGACCAGCTGGCCTCGGTGGAAGCGGGCTCGGTGCTGGGCGATTTGTGCGCCCACGCCCAGGACACGCGCTACCACCCCGCCACCTGCGACTACCTGCGCACCGTGGCGGGCGAGGCATTGAGCGCATCGGCCACGCCCGGCAGCGCGCTGGACCAGCAAACCGTGATGCTGCGCCACAGCCGCCGCTTTGGCACCGACATTGGCGCCTTGGCCAAGGCCGTCAACGCTGGCGCTGCTTTTGCCATCCAGACCACGCCAGATGTGCCCTGGGGCGCCTACGACTTGCTCCAGCGCGGCACCCGGCAAGCGCTGGCGGCTGGCACTTGGGCGCCACCCGCACAGGTCGCCCAAGCCCCAGTGGCCACCGACCTGGCAGCCCAAAAAACAGCACCCCAGGCGAAGGCTAAGGCGCCTGCCCGTGCGCGCCCAGCTGCCGCAGTGCAGGCACCCGATGCGCCCGCGCCAGCCCCCGAGGCCCCCGGCAGCGCAGCCCCTGCGACGGGCAAGGTGTATTTGCTGCCCGCCCCCGTACTGCCCGAGGCCGTGGTGCAACTGGCCCTGCATGGCCGCGCGCTGGCCCCGGCCTGTTATGGCGACTACCTGCGCGCCATGCACCACGGCATGAAGGCGCGGCCCGTGCCCGCAGTCCCGGCGACCAACGCCGCCCCGCCCGACGCGGCCAGCGCGGCCCAGGCCAGTGCCGTGGATACCCACACCGCCTGGGTCAAAACCGTGCTGCAAGCGTTTGACCGTTTCCGCATCCTGTGCGCCGTTCACGACGGCCCCTGGGGCGACCGCGCCATGAACCAGCAGGTGCAAAACGCACTGGCCCGCACTGGCCTGCTGCAGCCCCAAGGCGAATGGTTTGCGGGCCGCCCCATCATGGTCACGCGCAACGACAAGGCGCTGGGCGTGTTCAACGGCGACGTGGGCGTGGTGCTGCCCGCGCCCGAGGGCAAAAAAAACCTGCGTGCGTATTTTCTTGATGGCGAGCAGTTGCGCAGCGTCTCGGTCAGCCGCCTGGCGCATGTCGAAACCGCCTTTGCCATGACCATCCACAAAAGCCAGGGCTCGGAGTTTTTCCATACCGTGGTGGTGCTGCCCGACGCCGGGGGCGATCTGCTCACGCGCGAGCTGGTCTATACCGGCATCACCCGCGCCAAGGAGTTCTTGACGCTGGTCGAACCCCGCCCGGGCTTGCTGGGAACGGCCATGGCGCAGCAGGTCAAGCGGGCCAGTGGTTTATCAATCAAATAGGCTTGTAACGCTTTCTGGGTGGGCGCAAGCAGCTATTGATTTAATAGCTTTAGCATACGGAAATGGGCCTGCGCTACCATCGCCGCATGGCTCTTCCTGACCCCGCTACCACCCCCGCCGCAGCCACCCACGCCGCCTTGCCCCTGGACGCGCAAGGCATTCTGGAGCTGGCGGCGCGCTCCATGTTCCAGCTGTTTTCCAGCGTCAGCCAGGGCATGTTTCTGGTGGACCACAGTGGCCGCATCGTCTGGGTCAACGAGGGCTACCGGCGCTTTTTGCCCGACCTGGGCGTGGGCTCGGTCGAGCAGTTTCTGGGCCGCATGGTCGAAGAGGTGATTCCCAACACCCAGATGCGCAGCGTGCTCGACACCGGCAAACCCGTGTTGATTGACCTGCTCACCAACCAGGCGGGCACCTTTGTGGTCAGCCGCATTCCGCTGCGCGACGAGGCCCAGCAGGTCATTGGCGCCATCGGCATCGTGCTGTTCGACCACCCCGAAACCACGCTGCAACCCCTGATCAGCAAGTTTGCGCTGCTCCAGCGCGACCTGGACGACGCCCGGCGCGAGCTGGCCGTGCAGCGTGGCCGCCAGATCAGCGGCGCCGGCAGCGGCGTGCGCCGGGCCAAATACACCTTTGCCAGCTTTGTCGGCTCCAGCCCCGCCGCCGCCGAGGTCAAGCGCCAGGCGCGCCGGGCGGCCCAGTCGTCCAGCCCGGTGCTGCTGCTGGGCGAGACGGGCACGGGCAAAGAGCTGCTGGCGCACGCCATCCACGCCACCTCGGCGCGCTCGGGCGGGCCGTTTGTCAGCGTCAACATTGCCGCCGTACCCGACACCTTGCTGGAGGCCGAGTTTTTTGGCGTGGCCCCCGGCGCCTACACCGGTGCCGACCGCAAAGGGCGCGATGGCAAATTCAAGCTGGCCGACGGCGGCACGCTGTTCCTCGACGAGATTGGCGACATGCCGCCCAGCCTGCAAGCCAAGCTGCTGCGCGCGCTGCAAGAGGGCGAGATCGAGCCGCTGGGCTCCAACCAGCTGGTGCCGTTTGACGTGCGCGTGGTGGCGGCCACCTCGCGCGACCTGACCGCGCTGGTGCGCGAGGGCAAGTTCCGCGAGGACTTGTTCTACCGCCTGCATGTGCTGCCCCTGCGCGTGCCGCCCCTGCGCGAGCGGCGCAGCGACATCCCGGCGCTGGTCGAGGTGCTGGGCGAAGACCTGGCCCTGCGCAACGGCAGCGCTCCGCCCGAGCTGCTGCCCGACGCCCTGGCACTGCTGATGGCCCAGCCCTGGCGCGGCAACATCCGCGAGCTGCGCAACGTGCTGGAGCAGGCCGCCATGCGCAGCGACTCCGACACCATCGACGCCGCCCAGCTCACCCGCATCCTGCGCGAAACGGGCGTAGAGCCCGCCGCCCCCGAGCCCGATGCGCCCGCGCTACAGCCCGGCGCGCAGGCCCAGGGCGATTTGCTGCGCCCCCTGGCCCAGCAGGTGGCCGAGCTGGAGCGCCGCGCCATCGCCGCCGCCCTGGCCGCCCACGGCGGCAACAAGCAGGCCACTGCACGCCAGCTGGGCATATCACGCGCCACGCTGTACGCACGTATGGAAAACCCTGCGTAAAACTTGAACGGGTGTCTGCATAGCAGACAGTAGCGATGTCTGTTTTTTGAACACATGGTGCGTTGGTTGCTTCAGAGGTTCATTGGTTTTTCCAATGTAATCAATGACTTGTGCGATGTTCAGCAGGAATTTTCGGGCTGGCACGGACTGTGCAATGTTCAGTCACCACCACAGGAGACACATCCATGCAACGTCGCACATTGGTCGCACTGGCCGCTTTGGCCGCCACCGTTTCGGCACCGGCCTTCGCCCAGTCGGGTGAAATCCGCATTGCCCACATCTACAGCAAGACTGGCCCGCTGGAGGCCTACGGCAAGCAGACGCAAACCGGCCTGATGATGGGCCTGCAATACGCCACCGGCGGCACCATGCAGGTCAACGGCAAAAAAATCGTGGTCATCGAGAAAGACGACCAGGGCAAGCCCGACCTGGGCAAGAGCCTGCTGGCCACCGCCTACTCCGATGACAAGGCCGACCTGGCTGTGGGGCCGACGTCCTCGGGCGTGGCGCTGGCGCTGTTGCCGGTGGCCGAGGAGTACAAGAAGATTTTGCTGGTCGAGCCCGCCGTGGCCGACTCCATTACCGGCGACAAGTGGAACAAATACATCTTCCGCACGGGCCGCAACAGCAGCCAGGACGCCATCAGCAACGCCGTGGCGCTGGACAAACCCGGCGTCCACATCGCCACGCTGGGCCAGGACTACGCCTTTGGCCGCGACGGCGTCAAGGCGTTCAAAGAGGCCATCAAGAAGGCCAAAATTGTCCACGAAGAGTATTTGCCCACCACCACCACCGACTTCACCGCCGGGGCGCAGCGCCTGATCGACAAGCTCAAGGACTTGCCCGGGCGCAAGGTGATCTGGATTGTCTGGGCCGGGGCGGGTAACCCGTTCAAGATTGCCGACTTGGACTTGAAGCGCTACGGCATCGAGATTGCCACCGGCGGCAACATCCTGCCGGCCATGGCCAGCTACAAAAACTTCCCCGGCATGGAAGGCGCCACCTACTACTACTTCGGCATTCCGAAGAACCCGGTCAACGATGCGCTGGTGGCCGCGCACTACCAGCAGTTCAAGACGCCGCCCGACTTCTTCACGGCGGGCGGCTTTACCTCGGCCATGGCGCTGGTCACAGCCCTGAAAAAAACCGGCGGCGACACCAAAACCAACACGCTCATCAAGACCATGGAAGGCATGAGCTTTGACACGCCCAAGGGCGCCATGACCTTCCGGCGCGAAGACCACCAGGCCATGCAGAGCATGTACCACTTCAAGATCAAGGTGGACCCGGCCTTCAGCTGGGGTGTGCCCGAGCTGGTGCGCGAGATCAAACCCGAAGAGATGAACATCCCGATCCGCAACGCGCGCTGAGGCCAGGGCACCACCCCATGCTTGCAACCCAGGACCTGACCATCCGCTTTGGCGGCCACGTGGCGGTGAATGCCGTGAGCTGCGCTTTTGCGCCGGGCACGCTCACCGCCATCGTTGGCCCCAACGGCGCGGGCAAGACCACGTACTTCAACCTGATCTCGGGCCAGCTCAAGGCCAGCGCTGGCTCGGTGCGGCTGGGCGGGCGCGAGCT
>NZ_JAQUAL010000027.1:11884-18202 GCF_028687295.1 Simplicispira sp. | reverse complement strand
CTTTTGCGCCGGGCACGCTCACCGCCATCGTTGGCCCCAACGGCGCGGGCAAGACCACGTACTTCAACCTGATCTCGGGCCAGCTCAAGGCCAGCGCTGGCTCGGTGCGGCTGGGCGGGCGCGAGCTGACGGGGCTATCGGCATCGGCGCGCACCCGGGCGGGGCTAGGGCGGGCGTTTCAGCTCACCAACCTGTTCCCCAACCTGAGCGTGCTGGAGAACGTGCGCCTGGCCGTGCAGGCCACGCAAGCGGGCAAACACCGCCGTGGCCTGAACCTGTGGAGCATCTGGAGCGACCACCGCCAGCTCACCGAGCGGGCAGAAGAAATCCTGCACGCCGTGGCCATGCAAGAGCGGCGCGACACCCCCGTGGCCAGCTTGCCCCATGGCGACCAGCGCAAGCTGGAAGTGGCCCTCTTGATGGCGCTGGAGCCGCAGGTCTATATGTTTGATGAACCCACCGCCGGCATGAGCCACGACGAGGCGCCCGTGATCCTGAACCTGATCCGTGCGCTGAAACAAGACAAAAGCAAAACCATCCTGCTGGTCGAGCACAAGATGGACGTGGTGCGCGAGCTGGCCGACCGCATCATCGTGCTGACCAACGGCACGCTGGTGGCCGATGGCGCACCCGCTGAGGTGATTGCCTCGCCCGTGGTGCAAGAGGCTTATCTGGGCGTGGCCAAGGAGGCCGCATGAGCATCGCTGTCATGACCGCCACTGGTGCGCCGCAGCGGGCTGTGGGGCCAGCGCAGCCCGTGGCCAGTGCGCAACCCTTGCTGCAATTGCAGGGCGTACACACGCACATTGGCGCATACCACATCCTGCACGGCGTGGATTTGGCCGTGCCCCAGGGTGAGCTGACCATGCTGCTGGGCCGCAACGGTGCGGGCAAGACCACCACGCTGCGCACCATCATGGGCCTGTGGCAGGCATCGCAGGGCCGCATCACCTTTGCCGGGCGCGACATCACGCGGCTGCACACGCCGCACATCGCCCACCTGAACATTGCCTACGTGCCCGAGAACATGGGCATCTTTGCCGACCTGACGGTGAAAGAAAACATGCTGCTGGCCGCCCGCCAGGCGCGCAATGTGGCGCAGATGGATACGGCGCGGCTGGAATGGATTTTCAAGCTGTTCCCGGCGGTAGAGAAGTTCTGGAACCACCCGGCGGGCAAGCTCAGTGGCGGGCAAAAGCAGATGCTGGCCGTGAGCCGCGCCATCGTCGAGCCGCGCGACCTGCTCATCATCGACGAGCCCAGCAAGGGTCTGGCGCCGGTGATGGTCAACAACATGATCGACGCCTTTGGGCAGCTCAAAAAAAGCGGTGTCACGCTGCTGCTGGTGGAGCAGAACATCCACTTTGCCAAGCAGCTGGGCGACAGCGTGGCCGTGATGGACAACGGCCGCGTGGTACACGCCGGCAGCATGGCCGCGCTGGCGCAGGACGAGGCCTTGCAGCGCCAGCTACTGGGGTTGGCACTGTGATGCACCATTTCAAGCAAAATCAGGCTCCAGCCCTTATGCAGTGCGCGCTGGCAGCTATCAAAAACAAAGCACACTGGCCCACCCACCCCACCGTGAGAGGAAGCACCGCATGAGCACCCGCGATCTGGACTGGAAGCCGCTGGCGCTGGTGCCGCTGCTATCGCTCATTGTGCTGCCCTTCATCGGCTCGCCCAGCACCTGGCTGACGCTGACGGTGGCGGGGCTGGCCATGGGCATGATCATTTTCATCATCGCTTCGGGGCTGACGCTGGTGTTCGGGCTGATGGACGTGCTCAACTTTGGCCACGGCGTGTTCATTGCGCTGGGCGCGTTTGTGGCCACCAGCGTGCTGGGCGCCATGGGCGACTGGACACAGAGCGCGCAGCTGTGGCGCAACCTGGTGGCGGTGCTGCCCGCCATGCTGGTGGCCATGGCGGTGGCGGGCGCCGTGGGCCTGGCGTTCGAGCGCTTTATCGTGCGGCCCGTGTACGGCCAGCACTTGAAGCAAATCCTCATCACCATGGGCGGCATGATCATTGGCGAGGAGCTGATCAAGGTGATCTGGGGGCCGCAGCAAATCCCGCTGCCACTGCCCGAGGGCATGCGCGGTGCCGTACTGGTGGGCGACGCTGCCATCGAGAAATACCGCCTCGTGGCAGTGGCAGTGGGCCTGCTGGTGTTTGGCGTGCTGGCCTATGTGCTCTCGCGCACCAAGGTGGGCCTGCTGATCCGCGCCGGCGTGCAAGACCGCGAGATGGTCGAAAGCCTGGGCTACCGCATCCGGCGGCTGTTTGTGGGCGTGTTTGTGGTGGGCTCGGCCCTGGCTGGCCTGGGCGGCGTGATGTGGGGGCTGTACCAGCAAAACGTGGTGCCGCAAATGGGCGCGCAGGTCAACGTGCTGATCTTCATCGTCATCATCATCGGCGGGCTGGGCAGCACGGGCGGGGCGCTGATTGGTGCGCTCTTGGTGGGGCTGATGGCCAACTACACCGGCTTTTTGCTGCCCAAAGTGGCGCTGTTTTCCAACATTGCGCTGATGGTGGCCATCTTGCTGTGGCGCCCGCAGGGCATCTATCCGGTGGCCAACCGCTGAACAGGAGCCTGACATGCTGAACCGACTCCTCTCGGGCGACTACCCGCGCAGCAAGCTGCTGGCGGCGGTGTTGCTGGCGATTTTTTTCGCTCTGGCGCTGGCGCCGTTTCTGTTTCCGGGCGTCAAGGCGCTGTCGGTGGCGGCCAAGGTGCTGATTTTTGTGGTGCTGGTGGCCAGCTTCGATTTGCTGCTGGGCTACACCGGCATCGTCAGCTTTGCGCACACCATGTTTTTTGGCATTGGCGCCTATGGCATTGCCGTGGCCACCACGCGCCTGGGGCCAACCTGGACGGCGCTGGGCGTGGGCCTGGGCGGGGCGCTGCTCTTGTCGCTGCTGCTGTCGCTGGCGGTGGGGCTGTTCTCGCTGCGGGTGCGGGCCATCTTTTTTGCCATGATCACGCTGGCCGTGGCCTCGGCGTTCCAGACGCTGGCCTCGCAGTTGTCGGACATCACCGGCGGCGAGGACGGCCTGACCTTCAAGGTGCCCGCTGTCTTGTCGCCCAGCTTTGAGCCGTTTGACGAGCCGTTTCTGGGCGTGGCCATCGATGGGCGGCTGATCTGCTACTACCTGCTGTTTGTGCTGGCCGTGGCGCTGGTGCTGGCGCTGCTGCGCATCGTCAATTCGCCCTTTGGCCGGGTGCTGCAAGCCATCCGCGAGAACGAGTTCCGCGCCGAGGCCATCGGCTACCGCGTGGTGGTGTACCGCACCACGTCCAGCGTGCTGTCGGCGCTGTTTGCCACCATGGCCGGGGCCATGCTGGCGCTGTGGCTGCGCTACAACGGGCCGGACACCTCGCTCAGCTTTGAAATCATGATGGACTGCCTGCTCATCGTGGTCATTGGCGGCATGGGCACCATATACGGATCGGTCATTGGTGCGGTGCTGTTTCTGGTGGCGCAAAGCTATTTGCAGGATTTGCTGCGGCTGGGCAGCGAGGCGGCGGCCAGCCTGCCGTGGCTGTCGGCGCTGCTCTCGCCCGACCGCTGGCTGCTGTGGCTGGGCGTGCTGTTCGTGCTCTCGGTGTACTACTTTCCCACCGGCGTGGTGGGGCGCTTGCGCATGGGGGCGCTGCGCCGGGCGGGTTGACAGTTTTTGGCTGGCGCTGTGGCCCGGGGCGCCGGGCGTGGCACTGGCCCCGTATTGCTGCCGTGCCTCTGCCGCATTTTTGCTACCGCTTTTTCACCTTCAAGGGGCTTTGCCATGTCTCCTGCATCGCGCTATATCACCTGCGCTGGCTACGAAATCCATGTCACCGAATGGGGCGCGCCAGACGCTCCGGCGGTGATTGCCTGGCACGGCCTGGCGCGCACTGGGCGCGATATGGACGAGCTGGCCGCGCACCTGGCCGCGCAGGGCTGGCGCGTGGTGTGCCCCGACACCCTGGGCCGGGGCCTGAGCCAGTGGGGCCGCGATCCGCTGCACGAATACTGCCTGCGCTTTTACGCCCGCCTGGCCGCTGACTTGTTCGATCAGCTGGGCATTGCGCGCGCGCACTGGGTGGGCACGTCGATGGGCGGCGCCATTGGCACCGTGTGTGCCTCGGGCCTGTTTGCGCCGCAGTTCAAGGGCCGTATCCAGAGTCTGGTGCTCAACGACAACGCGCCCGAACTGTCGGCGCTGGCGCTGGAGCGCATCAAAGCCTATGCGGGCCAGCCCCCGGCCTTTGATACCGTGACCGAGCTGGAAGCATTCTTCCGCCAAGTCTATCGCCCCTACGGCTGGCTCAGCGATGCGCAGTGGCGCCGCCTGACCGAAACCTCCACCCGGCGCTTGGGCGATGGCCGCGTCACGCCGCACTACGACCCGGCCATGGTGCAGCAGTTCACGCACCACGCAGACGATTACCTGATTTGGGAGCACTACGACGCCCTCGACATCCCCGTGCTGTGCCTGCGCGGTGCCGAGTCCGATCTGGTGCTGCCCGATACCGTGGCCGCCATGCACCAGCGCGGCCCCGGCGCGCGCGGCCTGCTGCAAGTGATCGAGGTGCCCGGCTGCGGCCACGCCCCCGCGCTGAACGTGCCCGAGCAGCTGGCCTGGGTGGCGGGGTTTTTGCAGCGCAGCGCCGCGCCGGGTGAGGGTGGGGATGCGGCTCTTTGCTACTAAAATAAGAGCTTTTAACGCTGGTGTTGATTGGTTGAGAGGGCAAAAAGGTTGTGCCAGCCAGGCGCTGACCATGCCCGGTGCCAACGGCATGGGCTCTGCACACCATGATGGTTTCTACACACCTGGTCACCGGCTTTTTTGCGGGTGCCGGGCTGGTCAGTTTTTTGCATTTGCACGATATGGCGGCCGTGGGGTTGCTCATCGGTGCCACCGGGGGCGCGTTGTTGCCCGACATTGACCACCCCAAAAGCTGGCTGGGGCGGCGCATTCCGTTCATTTCCATGCCGATTGCGGCCGTGTTTGGCCACCGGGGCATCACGCACAGCCTGCTGGCCGTGGTGGGCCTGGCGCTGGCGCTGCGCTACGGCCTGGCGCAATGGCAATTGGTGGGCACTGGGTGGGCTTTGGTGGCGGTGGGCGTGGCGGCGGGCTACCTCAGCCACATCGCGGGCGACTTTGTCACCCACGGCGGCGTGCCCTTGCTGTGGCCGGTGAAGCGGCGTTTTTCATCCCCGCTGACGTTTTTGACGGGCGGCGCCTTCGAGCGCTTGCTGGGCTTTGCCCTGGCGCTGGGCGCCGGGTGGGTCTTGCTGGAGCATTTCGCCCCCGAGGTGCTGGACTACGTCCTGAAACACACGCTGACCGTGCTGCGCAGCCTGGCCACCTTCGCCGTGCGCGCCATCGGCGCCGTGTGACCCTGGCGTGGCGCCCACGCGCCCAGCCACCAGCGTGCAGCGCAAGGCGCGGGCCGCACGCCTTGCCAGGGCCAGAGGCCGCGCTGCCGCCTGCCAGCGCGCGCCCTCAGCCTCTCTCAATCGGGCATAGAGCAGTGTCCGCCCGCCGCCGCCTGGCCTGAGCCTGCGGCGATCAGCGGGGGCTCGTTGCGCAAGTCCACGGGCTCAGAGTGCTGGAAGTCCCAGGCCAGAAAGCCCAGCAGCAGCAACCAGAACGCGCTGCGCAAAATCAGGGTGGTGTTCATTGGCAAAGTCTCCTGCGCAGTTCAGAACTGGAAATGGCGGCGCACGCGCAGCCCGATCAGCGTACCGCCAAAGGCCAGGGGCACCCAGATCCAGCCGTGGATGCTGCCGGTGGCAATGCCGCTGAGCATGGCGCCCACGTTGCAGCCAAAGGCCAGGCGCGAGCTGTAGCCCATCAGCAGCCCGGCGGCCATGCCCACCAGCCATTGCTGGCCCGTCAGGGGCTTGCTGGTTTCGGTTTTCTTGGCGGCCACCCACAGCGCACCACCCAGGATGCCGATGTTGGTGATGCTGGTCACGTCCAGCAGCACGGTTTGCGTGATGCGCTGGGCGTTGCCCGGCTGGCTCCAGAACCAGTTGGCGCTGGGGTCAAACGCGCCCACGCCCTGGGCGATTTTTGCGGCCCACAGGCCAAAACCATAGACCACGCCCCAGGGCTGGCCCGCCAGCAGCAGGTTGGCCGTGGCCAGCAGCGCCAGCGCGATGGCGCCCACCACCCAGCGCTTGTCCCACAGCGGGTGGGCGTTGCCCGCCCAGCGGCGCACGCCCCAGCCCACCAGCGCCAGCGCCACCAGCGTGGCCGCCAGCGCAGGCATCCAGCCCCAGGTGCTGACCAGGCCCACGGGCTCGGTTTTGCCCAGCGCCAGCCAGC
>NZ_JAQUAL010000027.1:0-11784 GCF_028687295.1 Simplicispira sp. | reverse complement strand
TTGCCCGCCCAGCGGCGCACGCCCCAGCCCACCAGCGCCAGCGCCACCAGCGTGGCCGCCAGCGCAGGCATCCAGCCCCAGGTGCTGACCAGGCCCACGGGCTCGGTTTTGCCCAGCGCCAGCCAGCCGTCCAGATGTACCGAGCCCAAAAAGCTGCCCAGCGCAAACACCGGCAAGATCGCCATGTTCAGCGGAATGCCCAGCCCGGCCTTGTACAGCGTGCCCGAGCCGCAGCCGTCGGCAATCTGCATGCTCAGCCCGAAAAAGAAGGCGCCAATCAGCAGGCTGACGCTGGGTGGCCCGAGGGCCGCCGTGAGTTCCGGGAACAGGCCCAGTAGCGGCATGGCCAGCACGGAGGCCAGCGCCAGCAGCAGCAACTGGCCCATCACGCCGCGCGCATCGCGCTGCTCGACCAGCATGCGCCAGCCAGTGGTAAAGCCAAAGCGCGCACCGGCCAGGGCCGCGCCCAGGCCAATGCCCACCAGAAACAACAGGCCCTGGCGTGCCGACACGCTCCAGACCAAAAACACAGCAAAAGCGGCCAGGGCGGCCGCCAGGGGTAAACGCTTCATCACAATCCAGCTCAGGTTTGAAACCTCCCCTTTCAGGGAGATAGAATTTTTTGCGGAGGTGCAACCGCTTCCAAATTCGCCCTCTTTGGGGCGTGGGTTGAAACATCAAATAGGGAAACTCAAAAAGCCAACGCCCCGGCCAGAGTGGACGGGGCGGCGCCTGGAAGAAAGTGAAGCGGCTTATTTGAACAGCGATTTGAGCTGCTGCATGCGGCCTGGCACGTTGTCCATGGGCAGGTGGCTGGCGTCTTGCGTCCAGTCCACCATGGAGCCCGCGTAGAGCTTCACGTTCTTCTGGCCCAGCACTTCGGATTGGGCAAACCAGTTCGTCGCGGCCCAGTGGCCGGTGTTGCAAAAGGCCACAGTTTCCGTTTCGGGTTGCTTGCCCAGCGGGGTGCTGGCGGTGGCCTTTTGCGCTTCGGGCACCGACATCATGGCCGTGCTGCCGGGGGCAAACCAGCGCGAATGCTCGACGTTGACCGCGCCCTTGAGTGTGCCCGCCTGCTTGGCGGCGGCGTGTTTGGTTTCGCCCTGGAAGAAGGCCGCGGGCCGGGCATCGACCAGCAGCGCGTTGCCGGACTTGACCTTCTCGGCCACCTCATCGCGGGTGGCGATGTAGCGCTTGTCCAGTGTGGGTGTGAACTTGGAAGCGGTGATTTTCGGCACCACGTTGTCTTGCGGCAGCTTGGCGCTGACCCAGGCCTGCATGCCGCCGTTGAGCACCGACAGCTGCTGCACGCCCAGCACCTTCAGCGTCCAATACACGCGGGCGGCGCTGCCAAAGTCGGTGGTGTCGGCGCCGCTGGAGACGACGACGGCGTGGCTGTCCGGGTTCAATCCCAGGCTTTGCACCAGTTGCGTGAGCTGGGGCAGGGCGGGCAGGTCGCCGGGGTTGCTGGCCGGGCCGCGCCATTGGCCGTAGGGCGCCGAGACGGCCCCGGGGATGTGGCTCTCGGCATACGCCTTGGGCTCGCGGATATCGATGATGCGCACTTGCGGCGCCTTGGCCTGCGCTTGCAGGTCGGCCGGGCTGAGCAGGGGCTGGGCGGCAAACGCGCTGCTGGCCGCCGTGATGACAAAAGCGAACTGGAGGATTTTTTTCATGGGGGTTCCTGGGTAAAGCGCCACCGGGCAGCGCAACAATGGGTGCGATTGTGGCCGGGTAAGTCCCCATTCCCAACCATCTTTATTTTGGTTGCTTGTTCGTTTTGGTAATAAACAAGGCGGGTCTTGTGCCTTGGGTGCATTTGGGCGTGCTGCACGGCGCTGTTGCGCTGGTGGTGCCCGGGGGCTTTGCCGCAGGGCGCAGGCCGGGTCGCTCCGCCTTGGCTACAGTGCCGCGCCGGGCCATTGCTTGCCCACCGTCCATATTGTTGGGAGTTTTCCATGCGCATGCGCAAAAAAGCCGACCTGCCGCACAAGACCTGTGCCACCTGTGGCCTGCCGTTTGCCTGGCGCAAAAAATGGGAAAAAGTCTGGGACGAGGTGCGCTACTGCTCTGACCGCTGCCGCAGCGCGCGCGGTGGTGCCAGCGCTGGCGCCAACCCAGCCGCCAGCCACAGCGTTGACACCAGCGCCAGCCATGGCGCCGCCCACAGCGCCCGGCCTGCATCCACCACCAAAAAACCGCCGCGATGAGCACCACCCTTTACTGGCTGCGCCACGACCTGCGCCTGCACGACAACCCCGCGCTGGCGCTGGCCTGCCGGGGCGCCGACCACCTGTTGCCGGTGTTTGTCCACCCGCCGGAAGGCGAGGGCAGTCCTTGGGGCTTTGCCCGTGTGGGCGCGCACCGCCGGGCTTTTGGGGCCCAGGCGCTGGCCGATTTGCGCGCCAATCTGCAAGCGCGCGGCAGTGACCTGCTCGAATGCACCGGCGCGCCGCAGATGGTGCTGCCCGCCATCGCCCAGGCGCTGGGCGCGGTGCGCATCGTTTGCGAAGACATCGCCGCGCCCTACGAGCAGGCCGAGGTGGCCGCCTTGCGCGCTGCCGGTCTGGCGGTGCAGACCGTGTGGCAATCGAGCCTGCTGTGCCCTGCCGATTTGCCCTTTGCCATCGATGCGCTGCCACAGGTGTTCACCCAGTTTCGCCAGGCCGTGGAGCGCGCCGCAGTGCAGCCGCCCGCGCCGTTGCCTGCGCCGCAGGTGCTGCCACCGCTGCCGCTACCGTCCGGGATGGATTTAGGGTCAAAACAGGCTCCAGACCTTATCCAGAAAGCGCTAGCAGCTATCAAACCAGAAGCAAATGTGGCACCCAACCAGGCACTGGCTGCCGGTGCAGCAGATGTTGGATCAAAACAGCCTCTGGCCCCCGTCCAGAAAGCGCAAGCAGCTATCAAAACAGGAGTTGATGCGGCGCCGCTGCACGATGCGCGCTCGTCCTTCCCTTACGCCACGCCTGCCTGCCACGGCGGCGAAACCGCCGCGTTGGCGCACCTGCGCCAGTACCTGGCGCGCAAGCTGCCGCACAGCTACAAGCAAACGCGCAACGGTTTGATGGGGCTGGACTACTCCAGCAAGTTCTCGCCCTGGCTGGCCACCGGGGCGCTGTCGGCCCGGCAGGTGATGGCCGAGCTGCGTGCCTTTGAAGACCAGCACGGCGCCAACGATGGCACGTACTGGCTGTGGTTCGAGCTGCTGTGGCGCGACCATTTCCGCTTTCTGCACCTACAGCACGGCGCTGCGCTGTACCGCGCTCGGGGCTTGGGCGCTGCGCCGCTGCCGCCGCACAACGCTGCCGGTTTTGCCGTTTGGCGCCGGGGCGACACCGGCCAAAGTCTGGTCGATGCTGGCCTGCGCGAGCTGGCCGCCACCGGGTATCTGAGCAACCGCCTGCGCCAAATCGTGGCCAGTTACCTGCTGCACGACCTGGGCGGCGACTGGCGCGCCGGTGCCGCTTGGTTCGAGGCCCAGCTGCTGGACTACGGCACCTACAGCAACCAGGGCAACTGGCTGTACGTGGCCGGGCGCGGCACCGACCCGCGCGGCGGGCGCCGCTTCAACCCCGACAAGCAGACCCACGACCACGATGCCGATGGCCAGTACCGCCGCCTGTGGGGCACGGCATGAGCGCCGCTGCCTGTGCCCGCCCAGCGGCCACCGAGGCCACCGAGCTCCCTGGCCGCGCATCTTTTGAATCTTCTTTTGTCTGGAGCCCTGCGCCATGCAATCCCTTCCTGACGGTTACCGCGCCCTGGTCATTGGCCACACCGGTGCCATCGGCAGCGCGCTGCTGCACAACCTGCAAGCCGACCCGCGCTGCGCCCTGGCCCTGGGCGTAGGCCGCCGCAGCGACCCGGCCATCGACTTGACCGACGAAGCCAGCGTGGCCCGCGCCGCGGCGCAACTGCGCGCGCAGGGGCCGTTCCACTGCATCGTCCACGCCGCCGGGGTGCTGCACACGCCGCAATTTCAGCCCGAGAAGCGCCTGGCGCAGCTGAACTACGCGCAGCTGGAGGCCACCTTCCGCGCCAACACCTTTGGCCCCGCGCTGGTGCTGGCGCACTTCGCGCCCTTGCTTGCCCGCCACGAACGCAGCGTGCTGGCCGTGCTCTCGGCCAAGGTGGGCAGCATTGGCGACAACCGCCTGGGGGGCTGGTACAGCTACCGCGCCTCCAAGGCCGCGCTGAACATGCTGCTCAAAACCGCCGCCATCGAAGTGGCCCGCAGCCACCCGCGCGCCACCCTGGTAGCGCTGCACCCCGGCACCGTGGATTCGGCCCTGTCGGCCCCCTTCAACGGCGCCGCCATAGGCCGATCCCCGATGGACGCCGCCGCCGATCTGCTGCGCGTGCTCGACAGCTTGCGTCCCGAAGACACGGGGAGTTTTTATGCCTACAGCGGCGAGCGGCTGCCGTGGTGAGGCCTGAGGTATTACCGCCGTCGCCCCATAGCAGGGTTCGAGATGGGGCGTTTGCTCAGTACCCTTGCGAGAAATCCCGTACGGTTTTTTGTAGTCGCTTCCGGGCCCGCGCGAGACTGGGGGAGCGTTGTGCCGCCAATTCAGGATTCCATCGTGTGCGAACCCACTCTACCAAGCGGGCGTTATAGCCAAGGCCCTGCCGTGGTTGGCCTCCCACATCCCTGAATAGATCGTTCCGGACTGCTCTGGGGGCGCCTTTGGCCAGGTGCAGCAGCGCGAGCTTGGGATCTGGCAACTCATCGGGTTTGGGAGGTAGAACCCCGCGTGGGCCGATCAGTTCGCGCATGGCCAGATGGTCTGCCAGCACCCAGGACTCCACTTCGCGTACTGCCACGCGCAAGACAAGGTGGGGTGCCATCGGTTGGTCAGCCTGCCATTGTTGACACAACTCCACGACACAGTGCCCTTGATCCAGATCCGTTACCACCAACATCACTCGGTGTTGCGCCATTTGGCACCAATTGCCCATTCTTGAGCGCAAATAACCAAACCCGTTTTTGCGCAAAAGGTGTGTTATCTCGTGGGGGACGTGAATTTCTGCCACCAGCCGCAGTGCTACGGCCTCACTCAGCTCATCCTCCGTAGCAATCGCAATCGGGGTCATTGCCAGAGTCCCAATTGCGATACCGCACTGGGTCGGGTTTTTGGCAGCAGGACTTCTGCCACGCTGAGTCCTGCGCGCAGGGCCAGATTTTCATCGGCATTCACCACACGGCCCGTGGTGCCTTGTGAGCCCGTTTCCAGTAGCACCACGCCACGTTCGTCAATGCCGGGGTTGCTCAGCAGGGCCTCGCTGTGGGTGGTCAGTACCACCTGACGCCGGTTTTTCTTTCCCCGTTGCAAACGGTCAATGATGAGCGGAATTTGTCGAACGATGGCGTCGTTGAGTGAAATTTCAGGCTCTTCCAGCAGCAGCATGGAATGTCCTCCTTCCAGCAAAGACCACAGTAGTCCGAAAAGTCGCAGCGTGCCATCTGAGAAATGTTCTTCCGACTGCCAACCTGCATTGGGGCGGTGGTGTTGGTAGCGTGCTTCCAGGTGCGGGTGGCCCATCTCGTCTTTTTCGAACCGCAGGTCTGCAAATTGCGGCACGGCTAAAGACAGGGCTTCTGAGATTTTGCGCAAACGGGCTTTGCGGGTTTTTTCTGGCGTTTTGGACAAACGCTCCAGAAAACCTTGCCCGAAGGGGTCGTCCGCCAATCTGTTGCCGCCGATTTTTTCGCCAAAACGCAGTAATTGCGGTACCAAATGCAGGTAAGTGATGTTGTTCAGGAAGTCTGCCAATTCCCGGAACTCCCGATTGGTTTGAATCTGTTCCAGGTGCGTCTGGGTCAGTAGAAGCGCATCGCGGTCATCTTTGCTATTTGGACGGCTCAGCAGTAATTTGCCGTCTTTCCAGACCTCTTCCTGTGAAACCAGCAGGCGCTGTGCCCCTTTGCCTTCAGGCTTGAACCCCAATTTGTACCGCCATGAGGCGACTTCCTGATCGGAGCGGTGGCTCAGTTCGATGTCGATCATGACCTCAGGATCGCGCCGGGCATGCAGGCAGCGCACTTTGGAAATCCCATCCCGCTCCATGATGGCAGCTTGCAAGCCACCCCCTTTTGTTTTGCTGACATCACGCAGAAACCGCAAGGCGTCCAGAAGATTGGACTTGCCGGAAGCGTTGGGCCCCAGTACGTAAGTGACGTCATGCAGAGGGACATCCAGTGATTGGAAATTGCGCCAGTTTTTGAGGCGGATATGGTTCAGCAGCATGGGGGAAGTCCTGGAGCGACGATCAATCCCTATTATTAAGGGCGAAGTCCGTGCCTCGCCATAATCCCTGGCCGTGCCACCCTTGTTCTTCGAAGAGCCTCTTCAAGGCTCTTGCCCCCCACTTCCTTTTCTCCATGATCGACCACCTGCGCGCCCTGCGCCTGTTCACCCGCATCGTGGAGCTGGGCAGCTTCAGCCGGGCGGCTGAGCAGCTGGGGCTGAACCGGGCTGCGGCCACGCACAGCATCCAGCAGCTGGAGCGCCACCTGGGCGTGCGCCTGCTGGCGCGCACCACCCGGCAGGTCACGCCCACGGTGGAGGGCGCTGCGTATTACGAGCGCTGCGTGGCCATCCTGGCCGATCTGGACGAGGCCGATGCGCAGTTCACCCAGGCAGCGCGGGTGCCGGAGGGGCGCATCCGGCTCGATTTGTCGGCTGCCATGTTCCGCAACGTGCTGGCGCCGGCGCTGCCGGAGTTCAGTGCGCGCTACCCGCAGATCCGGCTGGAAGTGAGCGTGACCGACCGGCCCATCGACCTGGTGCGTGAGGGCGTGGACTGCGTGCTGCGTGCGGGCGATTTGCGCGATGTGCCCCTGGTGGCGCGCCGCCTGGCCCACCTGCCCCAGGTGACCTGCGCCAGTGCCGAGTACCTGGCCCGCCACGGCAACCCCGGCACGCTGGATGCGCTGGCCCAGCACCACGCGGTGGACTACCTCTCGGCAGCCACGGGCAGGCCGGTGCCGCTGGAGTTTGTGGTGGATGGCAAGCTGCTCACGCGCAAGCTGCCCGCGCGCATCGCCGTCAACAACGGCGACAGCTACATCAGTGCCTGCGTGGCGGGTTTTGGCCTGATCCAGACGCCGTATGCCTTTGTGGCCCCGCTGCTGGCGCAGGGCGTGTTGTGCGAGCTGCTGCCTGCGCAGCGCCCGCCGCTGTTGCCGCTGAGCGTGCTCTACCCGCCCAACCGACAATTGCCCGCGCGGGTGCGGGTGTTTATCGACTGGCTGCTGGCGCTGTTTGCCCGCCCCGACGGGCCAGGCCGCTCGCCGCCGTAGCCAGGAGCGCCGCCAGCCGCTGGCGCTGCGCCGGACAACGCGGGGCGGCGCAGGGGCAAGGCACGGGCCAGGCCAGCGCGGGCGGTTTTAGTCTTTGTTGGCCAGGGCGACGAAGTCGGCTTTTTCCATCAACCACGACACGGCAAAGCCCGCCACCAGCCCCCAGAACGCGGCGCCGATGTTCCAGACGCCCAGGTCGGCCACCGTGACCAGCAGGCTGATCAGCGCCCCCAGCGTGAAGCGCCCGCTGCCAAACGAGGCCACAAACGCCCCTTGCAGCACGCGCAGCATGGCCAGACCGCCCAGCACCATGATGAATTCTTTGGGCGTGGCCAGCATCAGGCCGGTGAAAGTGGGTGCCATCAGGCCAAAGGTCAGGGCGAGTGCGCCAAAGGTCAGCGCGGCGGTGTACTGGCGCTCGCGGGTGCCCGACGAGGTCATCAGCGCATTGCTCGGGCCGGTGAGGCAGGTGCTGACCGAGCCCACGGCAGCGCTCAGGAATGAGCCAATGCCGCAAGCGACGGCAATCGCGTTCACGGGCGGCTCATGCCCGGCGGCTTTGAGTACCGCCACGCCCTGGCCGTTTTGCACCACCAGCACCGTGATGGCCAATGGCACCACCAGCTCCACCAGCGCCGCCACCGACCACACCGGCGCCTGCACCACGGGCTGCGCAAAGGTCAGGCTGCCCAGCAAGTCGGGGTTGACCTGCCCGCCCAGCGCCACCGCCACGGCGCCCACCAGCAGCGCGCCAATCAGCGGTGGCAGCCGCTTGCCCAGCGCAGGCAGGGCCGACAGCAGCACAAACGCCACCACCATGGGCGCGGCAATGGTGAGGTTGCTGTGCAGGGCGCGCACCAGATCCAGGCCAAAGCGCAAAAACACCCCGGCCACCATGCCCATCACGATGGGCATGGGCAGCAGCGCCATGATGCGCTTGACCCAGCCGCTCAGCCCCAGCACCAGCACCAGGGCGCTGGTGGCATAAAAGGCGCCCAGCACCTCGGCAAAGCTCAGGTGTTGCAGCGCCGGGCCGACCAGCACCGTGCCCGGAATCGTCCAGGCAAAGCCCAGCGGCGTGCGGTAGCGCAGCGTCATGGTCAGCGTGACCAGACCGTTCATGAAGAACGCGCCAAACACCCACGAGGCCAGCTCCGCCTGCGACAACCCGCCGCGCACGCCCACCGACAAAATGATGGCCAGCGGCCCCGTGGCAGAAAAAATGAAGGCAATCAGGCCGTTGGTGGCGTAGCCGGGGCCCAAGTCGGCCCAGATGTGGCGCCAACGGGGCAAGGGCAGGGCGGGGTGTTCAAGGGACATGGGGCGTACCGATGGCGAGGGG
Organism: Simplicispira sp.; assembly: GCF_028687295.1. Classification (NCBI taxonomy): domain Bacteria; kingdom Pseudomonadati; phylum Pseudomonadota; class Betaproteobacteria; order Burkholderiales; family Comamonadaceae; genus Simplicispira; species Simplicispira sp. The sequence goes on along the minus strand of NZ_JAQUAL010000027.1, from coordinate 3,136 downwards.
CGTGTGGCAAACAACGGGCGCGGCACCCGACCCTGCCAGGGGCCCTGCACCGCAAGAGCACAAATTATCGGGATTTGCCTGTGCTGAATAAACACGCAAAAACACCAGCTACTTTTTGTTCTGAAGAAACAATCGGGTGCTGAAAGGGGGGCTGACAAGCGCAGATGGGCACAAGCCCAAGCTGGTTGTCTGGCGTGCCGCCTGTGCGCTGCGGTGGCAGCCTGTACAGTCCGGCGTTCCATTTCTGCGCTACCAAGATTACCTATGAAACACCACGATGCCCACTGCATGGGGGCTTTTGTGCCCCGCGTTGTTCTGGCCCGCAGGGGCGGTGTGAGCGGAGGTGCAGCGTGATTTTTGGCTACACCGAGGCGCAGATTTCCGGCTTCTTCCTCACCTACGGGGTGGGCGCCTTCATGCTGTTCATGCTGTTCATCATCGGGCAGCTGGCCTGGCAGTCCAAGGCGGGCAAGTTTGGCGCCTTGGTGATTTTTCTGGGGCTGGGCCTGGGCATGTTGGGCTTTGCCGCCAAGTTCGTCATCCAGTGGTGGCTGGAGCGTTAGGTTGAAATAGTGCTATTGAAAATATAGCTGCAAGCGCTTATTGGGTAAGCGCCAGAGCCACTTTTTATGGTTTTTTTTACTGGTGTGCGGCAGTGTCTTGCGGCGGCGGTTTTGGTGCGCCTTCGGTGCTGGGCAGGGGCGGCAAATCGGGCAGGGTGGCCAGGCGCTGGGCGGCCTTGAAACCTTGCTCTACGGCGCGGCGCAGGTCACTCAGGCGGGCCAGCCAGTCGTACACCGCGTTCACGTCCACCGCACCGCCAGCGCCCGCGTGCAAGAGGGCGGCTTTGGCTGCCTGGTAGCTGTCTTCAAAGGCGTCGCGCGCCTCGCTGGCCAGCCAGGTGCCGGTTTGCGCCTGGTTTTCGCTTTGCGGATCGGCCACCGTAAAAAACGCCAGTGCGCTGGTAAACACCGGCACCACGCAGGCCACGATGTCGGCGCTGGGCGAAGAGGTGGTGTCCGCCCCAGTGGCATGGTCGGGCGCGGCAGCCTCGGGGGGGCTGGCTGGCAGCAGCATGTGTTGCAGCGCGCCGGGCAGCAGCAACAGCGGGGCTGCCGGTGCCGCAGCAGGCGCAGGCCGGGGCGTGTGGCTGCCTTGCACGCCGACGTGGTGCATGACGCGCGCCAGGGTGTCAAAGTGGGTGGCAATGCGCAGCAGCTCGGGCAGCTGCCGGGCCACGTCCTGGGGCATGGGGCGGCGGCTGAGTTCACTGACGAACTGGCCAATGGCCAGCTGCAAATGCTCCACGGTCCCCAGCTGGCGGGCCAGGCGGGCGTCGGACTGGGGCGGTGCGGGTGCCCAGGGCAGGGCCTGCGGGTTCAGGCGCGCGGCGTCGCTGGCCAGCGCCAGCGCCAGGTGGCCCATGCGCGCCAGTTCGCGGCGCAGTGCCTGCAAGGCCAGGCCGGGCACGGCGGCGACGTTGCGGTCGAGGTAGCGCGGGCGGCCCACGTCCTCATCGGCCTGGCCAAAGCGCGCCAGCAACCAGCGCACCAGCGGCCCCGACAGCGGCCACATCAGCAGCACCCCCAGCGCATTGAACGCCGTGTGAAAAATCACCAGCTGCGTCACCACATCGCCACTGCCCGTGGCCCACACGCCCACCGTGTGGATCAGCCACAGCAGCGGTGACAACATCGCCATGGCCACGATGGCCGTGACCACGTTGAAGAACACATGCGCCGCCGCCAGCCGCCGCGCGTTCGACGTAGCGCCAATGGCCGCCAGAATGCCCGTGAGCGTGGTGCCCACGTTGGCGCCAATCACCATGGCCGCGCCCACCTGCACCGACATCATGCCGCCCGCCACGGCGGTCAGCACCAGCGTCAGCGTGGCCGAGGAGGCTTGCAGCACGATGGTCAGCAGCAGGCCCACGCCCACGGCCATGGCCAGACCGGGCAGGTCGTTGCCCAGTGCGGGCAGGGCGGTGGTGGTGCCGGAGAAGCCGTTTTTGAGGATGTCGATGCCCAGAAACATCACGCCAAAACCTGCCAGCGCCGTGCCCAGGCCGCCCCGGCGCGTGCCCTCACCCGTGAGCTTGAGTGCCATGCCCACACCGACAAACGGCAGGGCAAAGGCGTCAATCTTCATCTTGAAGCCAATCCAGGCCACCAGCCAGCCCGTGACCGAGGAGCCCAGGTTGGAGCCAAACACCACCCACAGCGCCGAAGAAAACGTCAGCAACCCGGCGTTGACAAAACCAATCGCCGCCACCGTCATGGCGGTGGACGATTGCAGCAGCGCCGTCAGCAGCACGCCCGTGATCAGCCCGTGCAGGCGCGTGCGCGTCCAAGCGGCCAGGATGCGCTCCAGCGCCCGGCCCGCCGCCATCTTCAGGCCGTCGGTGAGCATGGTCATGCCCACCAGAAACAGGCCCACCCCGCCCAGCAGCGTGATGGCCATGGCGGTGGCGGTGGGTGCGGCGGACATGGTCAGTGCCCTCCCACATCGCGCCCTGCGCGTGCGCTGCGCCCACCGCGTGTGCGGCCCGCCAGCTGGCAGGCACGGCGAAATGCGCGCAGGGTGTGCTCGGCCCGGCCCAGCACGCTGCCGGGCTCGCCCGTGGCCACGCCGTCGGGACCCAGGCCCGGTGCCTGACCCGTGAGCAACGCAATGCCTTCACTGGCGTGGTGGGCGGTGTAGATGTGAAAGCGCCCCTGCGCCACGGCGCTGACAATGTGCGGCGCCAGCATCAGCTGCTGTTGGTTGCGCGCCGGGATCAAGGCGCCCTGCGTACCATCCAGCCCTGCTGCCTCGCAGGCGTTGAACCAGCCCTCGATTTTTTCGTTGATGCCGCCCACCGGCAGCACCTGGCCGTGCTGGTTGAGCGCGCCCGTCACGGCAATGCCCTGCGCCAGCGGCAAGCCCGACAGCGCCGACAGCAGTGCATACAGCTCCGCACACGAGGCCGAGTCGCCCTCCACCCCGCTGTATTCCTGCTCGAACACCACGGAGGCATTCAGCGCCAGCGGCGCGATGTGGCCAAACAGGGCGGTGAGGTAGCTGTGCAGTATCAGCACGCCCTTGTCGTGGATGGGGCCGGACATTTCTACCTCGCGCTCGATGTTCAGCAGCCCCT
>NZ_JAQUAL010000026.1:0-27680 GCF_028687295.1 Simplicispira sp. | reverse complement strand
AAAAAACTAGAAAGACAAAGTCTGAAGCTTGTCTCTTCTTCGTGGAGCCGTATATGCAACTACAAGATATTCTTTATTCTCAGGGATTCGGTACCCGTCGTGTTTGTGCTGGATTGGTACAACAAGGTTGGGTCGAGATTTACGATGTCGATGGGGATAATTTTCCTGTAGTTTGTACCAATTCAACGGCTGATTTCTCTCTTGAGGGTTTCAAATTTCGTGTTCAGGGGATAGATTGGGAATGCTTTTCTCAGGCTTATGTCATGCTTCATAAACCTGCGGGAACAGAATGTTCCCAAAAGCCATCAACATATCCCAGTATTTACACTTTGCTGCCTTCCCCTTTAAGACACCGGCCAACCAAAAGTGCGATCCAAGGTGTACAAGCAGTGGGGCGATTGGATCAAGATACTACGGGTCTTTTGTTGCTCAGTGATGATGGTCAATTCATCCATCGAATGAGTTCCCCTAAAAAACATGTGCCCAAGGTTTATCAAGTCACTGCCAAGCACCCTGTGACATCTGTGCAGGTAGAGCAACTTTTGGCCGGTGTAGTGCTTGACGATGATCCAAAGCCTGTACGTGCAGCAGCTTGCGTTTTGACGGATGAATATCGCTTGGATTTGACACTGACTGAAGGTAAGTACCATCAAGTCAAGCGCATGCTTGCAGCAGTCGGTAACCGTGTTGAAGCATTGCACCGATCCCGGATTGGTGCGTTAGAGCTTCCTGCTGATCTCGCCCCTGGTCAGTGGCGTTGGTTGACTACAGAAGATCTACAAAAATTACAGGCCGTAGCCTGAAAAGTAGAACGCTTTAGGCATTTCATGCAAGCCCACGGCTAAACTCGTTGCATGTTTTGAAAGCTGTTTGTGAAATTTCTGATGCACGGCATGCTCCGCATTGCGGTTGTGGGGAGCGTGGTTTTTGGTGGGGTCGCCTTTGCTGCGCAGCCGCCTGTGTTTGTGCTCAATTCACTGGATGCCAACGTCAGTGTGATTGATCCGTCGAGTTGGGTGGAAACATCGCGTATTCCTACAGGGAAAGAGCCACATCACCTCTACCTCACACCCGATGAAAAATCCCTCATTATTGCCAACGCTTTGGGGGACTCGCTGACTTTTGTGGATCCGCGCACAGCGCAGATTCAGCGCACGGTGCGTGGCATTATTGATCCTTATCATTTGCGCTTCACACCGGATATGAGGTGGCTGATCACCGCAGGCAACCGGCTGGACCATGTGGATTTTTATCGCTGGGATGGCAAGGAGCTGACGTTGGTGCGGCGGGTTGCCACGGGTCGCACACCCAGCCATTTATGGATCGATAGCGCCAGCCGCCGTGTTTATGCCACGATGCAGGATAGCAACGAGTTGGTAGCTATGGACATCGCAAGCCAAACCATTTTGTGGCGCATTCGCACAGGGGCGACTCCTGCGGATGTGTATGGCAATGGGGATGGGCGTCGGCTTTTTGTCGGGCTGACGGGCAGTGATGGTGTGGAAGTTTTTGATATTTCTGCCCAAGTGCCACGCAGTCTCCAAATTATCAAGACGGGTGAGGGTGCCCATGCGTTTCGAGCCGCTGGTGATGGGCGGCATCTTTATGTCAGCAACCGCGTGGCCAATACCATCAGCAAGATTGACATGAAAGCCCTGGAAGTGACAGCGCAATACCCAGCCCCCGGTGGCCCCGATTGCATGGACGTCTCTGCGGATGGGCGTTGGATTTACCTGAGTTCACGCTGGGCACGGAAATTGACCGTGATCGATACACACACGCGCCAAGTGGTACGCCAAATGAAAGTTGGAAAGTCGCCCCATGGTGTTTGGACGCTTAACCACGCGCCCCGTTAGAGCGGTGCTCCACATGATTTCAGGTGCCAGATGGCGGCTTTTTTATGCTTCTGTATTGATAGCTGTTGGCGCTTATCCAGCGGGCGTTAGAGCCCAATTTAGTTGTGAAAAACCGGTGTATCTCACGCTGGATACCGGGCATATGGGTATCGCGCATTTGGTGGCCCAGGTGCTAGCCCGTCAGCAGGTCGTTGTGACTTTTTTTGCTGCCAATGAGCCAACTCAGCAAGGCGACGGCAGCTTGGGCAGTTATTGGTCTGCTTGGTGGCGTGATCGTGCAGCAGAAGGCCATGCCTTTGCTTCGCACACCTGGAACCATACCTATTGGCGTGCTGATGCAGGCACACCAACGGCACCTGCATTCCGTGTGCGCCCTTCGGCTGGGCCCCGGGCAGGCCAAGAGTTCATTCTCAGCGCGGCGCAGTACTGCGATGAGATTGCGCAATCTGCGCGCCGTTTGCAGGCATTGACGGGGCAGGTGCCTTTGCCGCTGTTTCGTGCGCCCGGTGGCAAAACGTCAGCACAGTTGCTTGCTGCGGCGCAAGCGTGCGGTTATGCCCATGTGGGATGGTCACCTGCCGGATTTTTGGGCGATGAGCTACCCAGTGAGCAGTTCAGCAACCAGGCATTGCTGCAAAAAGCCCTCAAAAACATTCGCAGCGGCGATATTTTGCTTGCCCACCTGGGCATTTGGTCGCGCAAAGACCCATGGGCACCGGCTGTTCTGGAGCCGCTTATCGTGGGGCTGAAAGAGCGTGGGTTTTGCTTTCGCACGCTGCGCGAGCACCCCCGGTATGCCGGGTGGCAGGCAGGAAAATCCTGAATTCTTGGGACAAGGACGAAGCGATGGATTGGTTGGCAACGGGGTTTGATGCAGCGCAGCAATGGCTTTTTGAAGCCGTGGTGCAGCCGCTGCTGTTTGCCGGTGGCATGGCCAATTTTCTGGAGGATGGCTACCGTGCCACGGGGTGGCTGCTGGTCGGGCTGCTGCAATTGGTTGTCATCGTTGGCTTGCTGGTACCGCTACAGCGTTGGCGGCCTGTGGAAGCGATTACAGACCGTAGCGCGGTACGCACTGACATCATTTACACGCTGCTGCACCGGCTGGGGATATTCCGTGTGGGGCTGTTTTTGGCGTTGGATCCATTGTGGGACACGTTTTTTGGCGCGCTCAGCGTCGGCGGCATCACGACTTTCCAGCTCGACAGCATTTGGCCGGGTATTACTGATATTCCTTGGGTGAGTCTGCTGTTGTATCTGGCGGTTTTTGATCTGCTGGATTATTGGATTCACCGTGGTCAGCATCGCTTCGAATGGTGGTGGCGCCTGCATGCGTTGCACCATTCTCAGCGCCAGTTGACGGTATGGAGCGACAACCGCAACCATCTGCTGGACGATATTTTGCGTGACAGCATCATTGTGCTGGTAGCGCAGTTGATTGGTGTGGCGCCTGGGCAGTTTGTTGCCATCGTGGCCCTGACGCAGTTGAGTGAGAGTTTCCAGCATGCCAACTTGCGGCTGTGGTTCGGCCCGGTGGGTGAGCGCTTGTGGATCAGCCCCCGGTTCCATCGACTGCACCATGCGTTGTATGCGGGCCATGCCTTGACCCCGAAAACCGTAGGAAGCAGCAATTTTGGCGTGCTCTTGCCATGGTGGGACATGCTGTTTGGTACCGCCAATTTTGAGCGGCGTTTTGATCCTACGGGGGTGTACGACCAGATAGAGCCTGGCCCCGATGGCCGGGTGCGTGATTACGGTCAGGGTTTTTGGGCGCAGCAGTGGCGCGGCTTATTGCGGTTGGCCGGGCGGGCGTAGCATCCCCCTGCATTCGTTGACAAAAGGTATGCTTGAACCCATGGCCCTTTTGCTGGATTCATTTTGGCGTGCGATGGCGTATTGTGTGCATCCACGCGTAATCATGCTGTCGCTGCTGCCCTTGCTGCTGATGGCCATTTCGGCTTTGGTGCTGGGTTATTTTTACTGGGATGCCGCAGTGCAGTATGCGCAGGCATTGCTACAGGCGCCCGGCCTGATGAGTAGCTTTTGGAATTGGCTACAGCGCTTTGGCATTGCGGATGCCACATCTTTCGTTGCACCGCTGATGGTGGTCGCTTTCATCACACCCCTCATCGTGCTGGTGGCATTGCTGGTGGTGGCTGTGTTGATGACGCCTGCCCTGGTTGCTTTGGTGGCCCAGCGCCGCTTTGCCACGCTGGAGCGCAAAAAAGGCGGCTCTTTGTTGTGGAGCTTGGGGTGGTCGCTGGGTTCAACTGCACTGGCATTGCTCGCCTTGGTGGTGTCGGTTCCTTTGTGGTTGATTCCGCCGTTGGTTCTGGTGCTCCCGCCGCTTATTTGGGGATGGCTCACCTACCGCGTAATGGCTTTTGATGCATTGGCAGAGCACGCCAGCTCTGCCGAGCGCAAAGCGCTGTTTTTGCGCCATCGCTGGAGTTTGCTTCTGATTGGGATTTTTTGTGGCTATTTGGGTGCGGCGCCAGCCATTGTGTGGGCTTCCGGTGTGGTTTTTGCGGCGGCGTTCTTTATCCTGATTCCGTTGGCTATCTGGATTTACACCCTGGTCTTTGCGTTTTCTTCTTTGTGGTTTGCACACTTCTGCCTTTCTGCACTGGCTTTGTTGCGTGCGGAAACCGACACCCGCGTCGTGATTGATCCCTCTGAGCGCATGCCAGATAGCGTACTTACCGACCACAATACACCCTCTGTTACCAATTTACCTCCATCTGAAAAAGTCGCGCCATGACGCAAAAATTTGGACTCATCATCGTTGGCGATGAAATCCTCTCTGGCAAACGCGTTGACAAGCACTTGCCCAAGTTCATTGAGCTTTTAGCTGCACGCGGTCTGGCGCTGTCTTACGCCGACTATGTGGGCGATGACCCTGAGCGCATTACTGCCACGTTGCAGCGTGCTTTCGCGTCGGGGGACATCATTTTCTCGACGGGTGGAATCGGTGCCACACCGGATGACCATACCCGCCAGTGCGCTGCACGGGCGTTGGGCGTGCAGCTGCAACTGCATCCCCAGGCTGAAGTGTTGATTCGTGAGCGCATGCAGGATATGGCGCGCGAGCAAGGAGCGCCCTACGAGCCTGAACGTGCCGACAACGTGCATCGGTTGAATATGGGTGTTTTTCCAGTTGGGGCGCACATCATTCCCAATCCGTACAACAAGATACCCGGCTTTAGTTGCAGCGCTGGCAGTGGTGGTGCCGTGCATTTTGTGCCCGGCTTCCCCGTCATGGCATGGCCGATGATCGAATGGGTGCTGGATCAGCAGTACCCGCACCTGTTCCACCGTGCGCCGCAGATAGAGCACTCCGTGCTGGTACTGGGTGGAATGGAAGCCACACTCACGCCGTTGATGGAGCGAATTGAGCGTGAGCACGCACCTGTGCGGGTTTTCAGCTTACCCAGCGTCGATCACCCTGTGCACGGACGCCATATTGAATTGGGTGTCAAAGGCCCTGCGGCGGTGGTTCCTGCCGCATGGGTTGACTTGTGTGCAGGATTGCACTCTATTGGTGCAAAAGTAGGCCCCGAATTAGTGCGCAATCTTTGATGTGTCATTTTTCTCTTTTATTGCACCTTTGTGGTGCATCTATCCGCAGCGTTAGGCGTGAACTTATGGTGCATCTCTCGCTGTGCAGTGTCCGCAGGGTTGGCATGTAATCTGCTTTTCACCCGGCATACTTCTTTTTCAACAAGCGTTTTTTCCAGGAGAACCTGATGGCCCAGACCGTTGCAGACGTGATGAAGATGGTGAAGGAAAACGAAATCAAGTTCGTGGACTTCCGTTTTACCGATACCCTTGGCAAACAGCACCACACCACGGTGCCGGTGTCGCATTTCGATGAAGACAAATTCTCGTCGGGCCATGCGTTTGACGGTTCGTCGATCGCTGGCTGGAAGGGCATCGAAGCGTCGGACATGCAGCTCATCCCCGACCCGAACTCTGCCAACATCGATCCCTTCTTTGAAGAGCCTACGCTGGTCTTGACCTGCGACGTGATCGAGCCCAGCGACGGCAAGGCTTATGACCGCGACCCACGTTCCATCGCCAAGCGTGCCGAGGCTTACCTCAAGGCATCCGGCCTGGGCGATACGGCTTTCTTCGGCCCTGAGCCCGAATTCTTCATCTTCGACGGCGTGCGCTGGACCAATGAACCCGGCCACGTGAGCTATGAAATCGAAGAGTACGAAGCCCCCTGGAATACGGGCAGCAAACTCGAAGGCGGCAACCGCGGTCACCGTCCCACCACCAAAGGCGGCTACTTTCCGGTGCCCCCAGTGGACAGCACGCACGACATGCGTGCCGAGATGGCCCTGATCCTCGAATCCCTGGGCATCCCGGTCGAAGTGTTCCACCACGAAGTGGCCGGCGCTGGCCAGAATGAAATCGGCACACGTTTCAGCACCCTGGTGGAGCGTGCCGACTGGACCATGTTGCAAAAGTACGTGATCCACAACGTGGCCAATGCCTACGGCAAGACCGCCACCTTCATGCCCAAGCCCTACGCAGGCGACAACGGCTCGGGCATGCACGTGCACCAGTCGGTCTGGAAGGACGGCAAAAACCTGTTCGCCGGTGATGGCTATGCCGGCTTGTCGGATTACGCCCTGTACTACATCGGCGGCATCATCAAGCATGCGCGTGCCCTGAACGCCATCACCAACCCTGGAACCAACAGCTACAAGCGCCTCGTGCCGCACTTCGAAGCCCCGGTGAAGCTGGCCTACTCGGCCAAGAACCGCTCGGCCTCGATCCGTATCCCCTACGTGTCCAACCCCAAGGGCCGCCGCGTCGAAGCCCGCTTCCCCGATCCACTGATGAACCCCTACCTGGGCTTTGCTGCCTTGCTGATGGCGGGTCTGGATGGCGTGGAAAACAAGATCCACCCCGGCGAAGCCGCCACCAAAGACCTCTACCACCTGCCGCCCGAGGAAGACAAGCTGGTGCCCACCGTGTGCCACAGCCTGGACCAAGCCCTCGAAGCACTGGACAAGGACCGCGCGTTCCTGACCAAGGGTGGCGTGTTCTCCGACAACATGATCGACGCCTACATTGAGCTGAAGATGTCTGAAGTGACGCGTTTCCGCATGGCCGTTCACCCGGTTGAATACGACATGTATTACTCCATCTGATGCGTGGGCCCGGCAGGGCCCTGCACAGTGTTCAAGGCGGTGCTTGCACCGCCTTTTTTCATGCAGGCCCGAGTTGTCGGCATGCGCTGGGAACCTGCGGTGTGTGGTGGTGTCCCATGCAGCATTTCGGCGGTAAGGTGCCGTCCAAAAATTGGTGCTGCATGGTGTTTGGGCGATACTCTGGCGCAACCCCTGCATGTGCCATGCGAGGAAAACGTATGACAAAAACTCTCACTACCCTGCTGTCCACCATCCTGTGCAGTGTCTTTGTGGCACCTATGGCTTGGTCGCAAGACCGTATTTACCGCTGTGGCAATGAGTACACCAACAACGCCAGCCAAGCCCGCGAGCGCGGCTGCAAACTCGTTGAAGGCGGCAATGTGACTGTGCTGCAAGGCAGCGCGCCTCGTGCACCAGCTCCAGCGTCTGCGCCTGCACAGGCCAGCAACCGCCCCGCCGGATCAGCAACGCCCCCAGCCGCATCGCGCATGAACGACAGTGACCAGCGCGCCCGCGATGCCGATGCGCGCGCCATCTTGGAGTCCGAGTTGCGCAAGGCAGAGAGCCGCCTGGCCGAGTTGAACAAGGAATACAACAACGGCGCGCCTGAACGCAATGCGCTCGATTTGCGCAATCCCCAGCGCTACATGGAGCGCACCGCAGAACTCAAAGCCAGCATCGCCCGTGCAGAAGGCGACATCGCTGGCATTCAGCGCGAACTGGGCCGCCACGGCGCGGCCAACAGCGGCAAATAATCCACGTGACCTCAGATACTGCATCGCACACGGCCAGCCGCTTTCAGGCGCTGGATTTGTTGTCATTGTTGGTGGCCGTATTGCAAAGCGATGGTGCGGTGCAATTTGCCAACGCTGCGCTGGAGAACGTGCTGGGCCTGTCGCGGCGCACTCTCGAAGGCGTGGGTTTTGCCCAGTTCTTTACCGATCCGGCGCTGCTGCACACCGCACTGCAAGGCGCCCGGAGCCGGGATTTTGCGGCCCTGCGCTTTGAAGGCAGTCTCAAGCGCTTGCACCAGGATCCCGTGCTGGTGCATGTGAGTGTGACCGCCGCAGAGTTGTCAGGGCAGATGCTGGTGGAGATGTGGCCCTTGGAGCAGCAGGCGCGCCAAGACCGTGAAGAGCGGCTGCGTGAACAGGCGCAGGCGCACAAAGAGCTGATCCGCAATCTGGCACACGAAATCAAAAATCCGCTGGGTGGTATTCGCGGCGCAGCACAGTTGCTGGAAATGGATTTGCAAAGCCCTGACCTGGTCGAATACACCCAAGTCATCATCCATGAGGCCGATCGCCTGCAAAGCCTGGTGGACCGGCTGCTGGCGCCGCACCGCCATCCCCATCTGGTGGGTGACGTGAACATCCACGAGGTCTGTGAGCGCGTGCGCTCGCTGATTCTGGTGGAGTACCCCCAGGGCTTGTCGATTGCGCAGGATTACGACATCTCCATTCCCGAATTTCGCGGTGATCGCGCCCAGCTGATCCAGGCATTGCTCAACGTGGTGCAAAACGCCGCCCAGGCCCTGGCGCCCCGCATCGCCCAGGGCGATGCCCGCATCACCTTGCGCACCCGCGTGGCCCGGCAGGTCACGGTGGGGCGTGAGCGCTACAAGCTGGCATTGGAATTGCATGTCATCGACAACGGGCCGGGCGTGCCTGATGCCATTCGGGAGCGGATTTTTTACCCATTGGTGTCGGGGCGCGACGGCGGATCGGGTCTGGGGCTGACGCTGGCACAAACTTTTGTCCAGCGCCACCATGGAATGATTGAGTGCGACAGCGTGCCAGGGCGCACCGACTTCCGCATCCTGATTCCTTTGCCCTGAGGACCCACACACCACCACCAGCGAGAACACAGCACATGAAGCCGATCTGGATAGTAGATGACGACCCCTCGATCCGCTTTGTGCTGGAAAAAGCGCTGGCGCGGGAACACCTGCCCACGCGCAGCTTTACCAACCCGCGCGAAGTGCTGGACGCACTGACCGAATTGGGCGCTGGAACCAGTGACCAACCCGCGCCGCAGGTGCTGGTCAGTGACATCCGCATGCCCGGTGGCACCGGCCTGCAACTGCTGGAAAAAGTGCATGCGCTACAGCCGGGCCTGCCCGTCATCATCATGACGGCGTACTCTGACCTCGATAGCGCGGTGTCGGCTTTTCAGCGCGGTGCTTTTGAGTACCTGCCCAAACCCTTTGACCTGCCCAAGGCCGTGGAACTGATCCACCGTGCAGTCCAGGAAAGCCAGCGCGAGGACGTGGCCCAAGACAGTCCGGCGGCCACCGCCGAAATGCTCGGTCAGGCCAGTGCCATGCAGGACGTGTTCCGTGCCATTGGCCGCCTGAGCCAAAGCCAGGTCACGGTGTTGATCACGGGCGAGTCAGGCTCGGGCAAAGAGCTGGTGGCGCGCGCGCTGCACAAGCATTCGCCTTGCGCGGGGGGGCCGTTTGTGGCCATCAACACCGCGGCCATTCCCAAAGACCTGCTCGAATCCGAGCTGTTTGGCCATGAGCGTGGTGCTTTTACGGGCGCGCAGACCCAGCGCCGGGGCCGCTTTGAGCAGGCCGAGGGCGGCACCTTGTTCCTCGATGAAATCGGCGACATGCCCTTTGACCTGCAAACGCGCTTGCTGCGGGTGCTCTCGGATGGCCATTTTTACCGCGTGGGTGGCCACAGCGCCGTCAAAGCCCATGTGCGCGTGATTGCCGCCACCCACCAAGACCTGGAGCGCCGCGTGCAAGACGGCGCCTTTCGCGAAGACCTGTTCCACCGCCTCAACGTCATCCGCTTGCGCCTGCCTGCGCTGCGCGAGCGGCCCGAAGACGTGCCCATGCTCACGCGCCACTTTTTGCAGCAAAGCGCCCGCCAGCTCGGTGTGGAGCCCAAGCGCATTGCCGATGCGGCGCTGGCACGGCTGGCGCAGTTTGGTTTTCCGGGCAACGTGCGCCAGTTGGAGAACATCTGCCACTGGCTCACGGTGATGGCCCCGGCGCAGGTGATTTCAGTGCAGGATTTGCCGCCCGAAGTGCTGGCTGTTCCTGCGCCTTGCGCCCCGCAGGCTTTGCCGGGCAGCGCCCCGGCTGCGCCCGAGCCGCCGCCCGCCGATGCCGCCGTGCCGCCCGATGCCGCTGTTGTCCCTGTCCGCGCACCGCTGCGCAGCGCCACGCTGGACGCCGTGCTCAGTCCCCAGAGAGAAGGCGCAGCGCCTGCCGACACCTGGGAAGACGCGCTCGCAGCCCAGGCACAGACCCTGCTGGGCACTGGCCAGGAAGCTGTGTGGGATACGCTCACGCGCCGTTTCGAATCGCGCCTGATTCGCACCGCTTTGGCGGCCACCCACGGGCGGCGCATGGAGGCCGCACAGCGCCTGGGTATAGGGCGCAACACCATCACGCGCAAAATACAGGAGTTGGGGCTGGACGTTCAGGATGATGATAAAAACAGCCTCTAGCGCTTACCGGTTAAGCGCAAGCAGCTATCATTTTGAATGACTTCCACACCTTCGATCCGTTTCATGTGCCGCGCCATCCTGACCACACTGGGGTGCGCCGGGCTGGTGCTCATAGCCGGATGCACCAGCGCCGGCAAGGCGTTTGCGCCGCAGGAAAGCTTTGGCTCCGTCGCCACCTACTCGCGCCTCTTTGACGCCACGCCCCACCAGACCTGCGAAGCCGCACGGCGTGCCCTGCTCAGCCAGGGTTACATCGTCAACACCACCACGGCCGAGCTGATCGAGGGCAAGAAAAACTTCCAGCCCGATGCCGAGTCCCACCTGCAAATGATGATTCGCGTGGTGTGCGTGCCTGAAAGCGGCGACGGCAAGGTCAGCCTGGGCTTTGTCACCGCCCTGCAAGACCGCTACACCCTGAAGAAAACCAACAACTCCGCCAGCCTGGGCGTGGGCGGGGTGGGGTCGGTATCGCTGCCGTTCATGTCGGGCGGCGAGTCGCTGGTGAAGGTGGGCAGCGAGACCATTGCCTCCGACCAGTTCTACGAAAGCTTCTTTGATCTGGTCAAGCGCTATCTGCTAGCGCTGGAGTAGCGGCGCGATGCCAGCCAAAAAGCCATCCAGCGAATTTCGGATTCTGGCCCTCAGTGGCGGTGGCTATCTGGGCCTGTACACCGCCGTGGTGCTGGCTGAACTGGAGCAGCGCGTGGGCGAGCCACTGGGGCGGCGTTTTGACCTGATCGCCGGTACTTCGGTGGGCGGCTTGCTGGCGATGGCGTTGGCGTTTGAAGTGCCCATGGCCCGCATCGTGGAGCTGTTTGTGCAGCGAGGGCAGGAGGTTTTTTCATCGCGGCGCCTGCCTGGCAGTGCGGTGAGCCGCCTTTTCGACATGACCCGCTCGGTGCTGGGCCCCAAATACAGCGGCGAGGCCCTGCGCCGCGAGCTGACGCAGCACTTCGGTGACAAAACCCTGGGCGATGCACTGCACGCGGTGGTGGTGCCAGCGGTGGACGTGCGGCGCAGCGTGACCAAGATTTTCAAGACGCCGCATGCGCAGGCATCGCTGGGTGATGGGGGGCTGAGCGCGGTGGACGTGACCTTGGCCACCTGCGCGGCGCCGGCGTATTTTCCGTGTGTGGTTGTGGGCGACCGGCTGTATGCCGATGGTGGCCTGTTTGCCGTGGCGCCCGACCAGGTGGCGCTGCACGAGGCCGAGCTTTTCATGGGGGCCAAGCCCGCCCGGGTGCGCATGCTCTCGGTGGGCACCGCCACCATGGGCTACCAGCCCGCCAGCCAGGTCGAGGCCGACGCGGGCGCCGTGGGCTGGCTGACCGACGGGCGCCTGATCCTCACCATGATCGCCGTGCAGCAGCAGCATGTGCAGGCCGTGATGGAAGACCGCCTGCAAGAGCGCTACCTGCGCCTGGACGCTCCCTGGCCTGCCCGGGCCGGGCTGGGCATCGACATCGCCACGCCAGAGGCGGCACACACCTTGTCAGCCCTGGGGCGCCAAACCCTGGTGCAGACCGATGCCCAGCGGTTGCTGGATTTTCTGTAGCGCTGGCAATCGGGTGCGGCGCACCTTTACTTTTGCTGGTGCTTGCAACACCATGGTGCCTGCACATTTCATTTGCACGGAGGTTGAATCCCATGAGCACCATTACCTTGAACCAGGACGCCGCCAGCCGTTACACCAGCGCTGCTGTCAACGCTGGTGCCCAAGAGCGTGCTGCGGTGGCAGCGGCCAACCGGCGCAGCAACGAGCAGGCGGCTGCATCTGCACCCGCCCCCAGCGCACGCAATGAAACCACCGTCACCTTCAGCCCGCGCGCCTTGGAACTGGCCGCCAATGCCGAGCGTGAGGATGCCCGCCGCACCGCCGAGCAGGCGCAGACGCGCCAGAACAACGAGCAAATGGCCAGCCAGCGTGCCGCCGAATTGAACGCCCAGGCCCGCGCCGCCAGCGAGCGGGGCAGCAGCTGACGCCTTGCCTGCCTAAAATATAGGTAAAAAGTGACTCTATCCCTTGCTGGGTGACCGCTAGCAGCTATCAAATTAAAAGCAAATTGGCCAGTCGATGCGAGCCATGGAGCGGTAGTTGAACCGCTGCCATTGCTCAGCTGGGCAGAAACAGGGCTGGATCGACCATCGTGCGGTTGAGCATCACGCCCCAATGCAGGTGCGGCCCGGTGGCGCGGCCTGTAGCACCCACGGCGCCCAGGCGCTGGCCGGTGTGCAGTGCATCGCCCACTTGCACATCGATGGCACTGAGGTGGCAGACCATGCTCAGCAGCCCGCCACCGTGGTCCAGCCACACCGTCTGGCCGTTGAAGAAATAGTCGCCCGTGTCGATCACCCGCCCCGGCAGCGGTGCCACCACCGGCGTGCCCGTGGCTGCGGCAATGTCCATGCCGCTGTGCGGATTGCGCGCCTGCCCGTTGAACACCCGCCGCAGCCCGAATGAGCTGGAGCGCCGCCCCGGCGTGGGCACGCGCATGCCCAACTGCTGTGGCATCGGCTCCGAGAAAGTGGCCATCACCACCGCCTGGTGGTCGCGCTCACGTTCATAGCGGGCTTGGTTCTCGGGGGATAAATCGACCGTGCGCGGCGCCACCTGCAAGCGCTGCTCCTGGTAGCGCTTGGGTGCGATGGTGTAGGCCAATTGCTGCGGTGCCTGGGTGCCGTGCTGCACGGTGATATGCGCCTGACCTGGCGCTGCAGCCAGGGCAATGCCGACCAGCGCCGTCCATTCGATGGCATCACCCAGCACCAGCAGTGGTACATCGCCTGCGCGGGCTTGTGGTCGCACAGCCCCTGGGCCCAGCGACAACCGCACCACACCGCCTGGCACGGGCAGGGCGTGGGGCCACGGGTCGGAGTCGGGCGCGGGCAAATTGGCAGCGGCCAGGTGCTGTGTCGGCAAGGCCAGCAAGCCCAGGGCACCGAGCAGGGCAGTGCGTCGTTGCAGCGGCGCGGAGTTAGCAAAAAGTGCAGTCGTCATCAAGGTGCGGGCGGTGAATGTGGGTGGGGGCTGCGGCAGTGGCGATGGCCATCAGTGCATGGCCAGCACCGCTTCGGCACGCAAGCTGATGTTCAGCACGGCATCGTCGCGCAACGGGCCGTGCCAGACCATCAGGCCCACCGGCAACTCGCCCGCTTGGTGGCAAGGCAGCGACAGCCCGCAGCCATCGAGAAAATTGATGGGGCTGGTATTGCGCAGCAGCAGGCTGTTGGCCTGGGCAAAAGCGGCATCGCGCGCAGCGTCTTGCGCCGGGTCTTGTCCGTCGGCGGGCGCCACGCTGGCGATGGTGGGCGCCACGATGGGAACGGTGGGCGAGAGCAGGGCGTCAAACCCGTCGATGGCAGCGTGCATGCGCTCGCTCCAGCGCTGGCGCGCGTCCAGCAGATCAATGTAGTCGGCGGCGCTCATGGCGGCGCCGCGCTCAATCCGGCTGCGTACGCGCGGGTCGTAGCGGTGGCCATGCTGTGCCAGCAAGTGCCGGTGCCAGGCGTAGCTTTCTGCGGCAGAAAAGCCACCGGCGGCGTTGATTTGCAGGGCCTCCGCTACCTCAGGCAGAGCGATTTCTTCGATGTGCGCGCCTGCGCTACGCAGCGTTTGCAGCGTGCGCGCAAAAGCCTGGGCGACGGTGGCGTCCACGCCCTCCAGAAACAGGGTTTGCGGCACGGCCAGACGCCAGGCCGACAGCGGCGCCGGGCTGCGGGTGACGCGCCGCGCGGCCAGAATCTCATGCGCCACGATGGCGTCGGACACTGAACGTGTCAGCGCGCCCACGGTATCGAGCGTGCGCGACAGCGGCACCACGCCCGAGGCCGGCACCAGCCGCGCTGTGCTTTTAAAGCCCACAATGCCATTGAGCGCGGCAGGAATACGGATAGAGCCACCGGTGTCGGAGCCCAGGCCGATGAAGGCGGCACCCGTAGCCACCGATACGCCCGCGCCGGAGGACGAGCCGCCGGGGATGCGCGCTGGGCCGGGCAGGGCGCCAAAGCGTGCATCCCAGGCGGCAGGTGTGCTGAAGTGCGGATTGGTACCGACACCAGAAAACGCGAACTCCACCATATGGGTGCGCCCCAGAATGCTGGCGCCCGCCGCGCGCAGCCGGGCTACGGCGGCGCAATCGTGGGCAGCGGCGGGGGCGTCTGCCAGCACCACAGAGCCCGCTGCCGTGGGTTGACCACGTACATCGAACAGGTCTTTGATAGACACCGCCAGTCCGGCCAGTGGCAGGTGCTGTGCGCCGGGCTGGCTGGCGCGCTGGCGGGCTGTAGCAAAGTCGGTGCGGGTGAAAGCGTGGGCGCAGGCATCAGACTGGGCTACCGCGATGCAGCGCTCAATTTCGTCGGTAGCGCTGGTGTGGCCTGCCTGGATCAGGCGGCGCGTGGTGCCAAGGTCTTGGATCATGGTGTGCTAGAATCTTGCGGTTTTGCCGAGCAGTGAGCAGTTTGCCTTGCGAGCTGTGGTCGTAGTGGCAAGATAAATCGCAAACCAGCCCTATCAAGGTGTTGTCTTCCGAATCAGGCGGGCAAATGACGGGCTGAATTTTAGACCCAACCTTTGGAAAATATTATGTCCGTTACCATGCGCGAAATGCTGGAAGCCGGTGTCCACTTTGGCCACCAAACCCGCTTCTGGAACCCCAAGATGGCTCCGTTCATCTTCGGTCACCGCAACAAAATCCACATTATCAACCTGGAAAAATCGCTGCCGATGCTCCAGGATGCAGCCAAGTTTGCCAAGCAACTGGCTGCCAACGGCGGCACCATTCTGATGGTGGGTACCAAGCGCCAAGCCCGTGACACCATCGCCGCTGAAGCTGCCCGCGCTGGCGTGCCTTACGTCAACCAGCGCTGGTTGGGCGGCATGCTGACCAACTTCAAGACTGTCAAGACTTCGATCAAGCGCCTCAAGGATATGAAAGCGCAGCAAGAAGCTGGCTTGGAGTCCCTGAGCAAGAAAGAGCAACTCATGTTCACCCGTGAGATCGAGAAGCTCGAAAAAGACATCGGCGGTATCCAAGATATGGCTGCGCTGCCCGATGCCATTTTTGTGATCGATGTGGGCTTCCACAAGATCGCCATCGCTGAAGCACGCAAGCTGGGCATTCCGCTGGTGGGTGTGGTTGATACCAACCACTCTCCTGAAGGCATCGGTTACGTCATTCCCGGTAACGATGATTCGGCCAAGGCCGTTGATCTCTACGCCCGTGTCATCGCTGACGCCATCATCGAAGGTCGCGCCAACGCGATCGACGAAGTGGCCCGTGCAGTTGTGGCCAACGAAGGTACAGACGAATTTGTGGAAGTGCAAGAAACTGCTGCCTGAGCAGTCCTTGCTGCGCGTTTGTCGCGGTAAAAAGCGGGGCTCTTTTGGCCCCCTTTTTTTATCTTGAATCGATTGAACTGAATACGGAGAAAACAAATGGCTGCAATTACCGCAAGCATGGTGGCTGAACTGCGCGCTAAGACCGATGCTCCCATGATGGAGTGCAAGAAGGCCTTGACCGAAGCCGAAGGCAACATGGACAAGGCAGAAGAACTGCTGCGCGTCAAACTGGGCAGCAAGGCGGGCAAGGCCGCTTCGCGCGTGACAGCTGAAGGTGTGGTGGCCAGCGCCATCAACGGCACCACCGGCGCGCTGGTGGAAGTCAACTGCGAAACCGATTTCGTTACCAAGAACGATAGCTTCATCGCTTTGGTGCAGGCGGCTGCGAAGCTGGTGGCTGCGAACAATCCTGCGGATGTGGCTGCCCTGGGTGCTTTGCCCTACGAGCAAGACGGTTTTGGCCCCACGTTGGAAGACGTGCGCAAGGGTCTCATCGGCAAGATCGGCGAGAACATGTCGTTCCGCCGCTTCAAGTATTTTGCTGGCACCAACAAGCTGGCGAGCTACCTGCACGGCACGCGCATTGGCGTCGTGGTCGAGTTTGATGGCGATGAAGCTGCTGCCAAAGATGTGGCCATGCACATTGCTGCCATGAAGCCCGTGGCGCTGACCAGCGCTGACGTGCCCGCTGAACTGATCGAAAAAGAGCGTTCGGTGGCAGCTGCCAAGGCCGAAGAAGACAAGAAGGCTGCTGAGGCAGCTGGCAAGCCTGTGCAATCGGACGAAATCGTTGCCAAGCGCATTGAAGGCGGCGTGCAAAAGTACCTGAAGGAAGTGTCGCTGTTCAACCAGCCTTTCGTGAAGAACGACAAGCAAACCGTTGAGCAAATGCTCAAGGCCGCTGGTACCACCGTCAAGGGCTTCACGCTCTACGTTGTGGGGGAAGGCATTGAGAAGAAGGTTGATGACTTCGCTGCTGAAGTGGCTGCCCAAGTGGCTGCTGCCAAGGCTGCTGCCTGATCATTGACGCCTACTGCCACCATTTACTGCATTTGATTTACGGAGAATCCCCATGTCCATCGCTACACCAGCCTACAAGCGTATTTTGCTCAAGCTGTCTGGTGAGGCGTTGATGGGGGACGATGCTTTTGGTATCAACCGCACCACGATTGAGCGTATGGTGCAAGAAGTCGCTGAAGTCACCCGTATGGGTGTCGAAGTGGCGGTGGTAATTGGTGGCGGCAATATTTTTCGTGGTGTGGCCGGTGGTGCGGTCGGTATGGATCGCGCTACTGCCGACTACATGGGCATGTTGGCCACGGTCATGAACGCATTGGCGCTGGCCGATGCCATGAACAAGCAAGGTTTGACGGCACGTGTGATGTCGGCCATTTCGATTGATCAAGTGGTCGAGCCCTATGTGCGTCCTAAAGCATTGCAATACCTTGAAGAAGGCAAGGTAGTGGTTTTTGCTGCGGGTACGGGTAATCCGTTTTTCACTACCGACACCGCAGCCGCCTTGCGTGGTGCTGAAATTGGTGCTGAGCTGGTGCTCAAGGCCACCAAAGTGGATGGTGTGTACTCCGCAGATCCGCACAAAGACCCGACTGCCACGCGCTATACCAAGTTGACTTTTGATGAGGCCATGGTGCGCAATCTGGGCATCATGGATGCGACAGCATTTGCCCTGTGTCGCGACCAGAAACTGCCCGTGAAGGTGTTTTCCATCATCAAGCCAGGCGCACTCAAGCGTGTGGTCATGGGCGAAGATGAAGGCACGCTGGTTTACGCTTGACAGGCTGCATGACTGCGGCGCCTTGCGCGGCGCAGCCACCAGCTTTTCACCCGAGGAAAAAACATGACTGCCGATATCAAGAAAAACACAGAAGCCAAGATGGATCAGTCCATTGTGGCCTTCAAGAACAATCTGCTGAAAATTCGCACGGGCCGCGCCAGTCCGGCACTGCTCGATACTGTGCATGTGGATTACTACGGCTCCATGGTGCCACTGAGCCAGGTGGCCAACGTCTCGCTCATTGATGCGCGCACCATCAGCGTGCAGCCCTGGGAAAAGAACATGGGCGCCAAGATCGAAAAAGCCATCCGTGAAAGCGATTTGGGTCTCAATCCCGCTTCCATGGGTGATCTGATCCGCGTTCCCATGCCTCCCATGAGCGAAGAGCGCCGCAAGGAAATGACCAAGCTGGCGCGCAACGAAGGCGAGTCGGCCAAGGTGGCTGTGCGCAACCTGCGCCGCGATGCCAACGAAGGCGTCAAAAAGCTGGTCAAAGACAAGCTGGCATCCGAAGACGACCAAAAGCGCTCCGAAGCCGAAATCCAGAAGATTACCGATCGGCATATTGCCGAGATCGATGCGCTGGTGGCGGCCAAAGAGCAAGAAATCATGGCGGTGTGAGGTCGGGCGCATTTTCTGTGTCCACCGCTCTAGCCCCCTTGCTCCAGGCACCACGCCACATCGCCATCGTCATGGATGGCAATGGCCGCTGGGCGCAGCGGCGCTTTCTGCCCCGTTTGGCTGGACACAAGCAGGGTGTCAATGCGCTGCGCCGTTGTACGCAGGCCTGCGCCCAGCGCGGTGTGGCTGTATTGACGGTGTTCGCTTTTTCTTCCGAGAACTGGAATCGCCCGGTCGATGAAGTCAGTGGCCTGCTGGAACTGCTGGCTTTGGCCCTGTCGCGCGAAGTGCCGCAACTGCGCAAGGATGGCGTATGTGTGCGCTTTGTGGGCGATCGGGCAGCATTGTCTGCCAAAGTGCGCAGCGGTCTGGAACAGGCCGAAGCAGCCACCGCGCACAACACCCGTCTGGTGCTCAACGTGTGTTTCAACTACGGTGGGCGCTGGGACATTGCCCAGGCGGCTGCCGCACTGGCCGCGCGCGGTGAGCCCATCACGGAAGCCAGCCTGAATGCTGCCATGTCCTTGTCTGCCGTACCTGATCCGGACTTGTTGATCCGCACGGGTGGTGAGATGCGGCTGAGCAATTTTCTCCTGTGGCAGGCTGCGTATTCCGAACTTTTTTTCAGCGACAAGTTGTGGCCCGATTTTGACGAAGCGGCACTGGACGAGGCGATTGCCGACTACAGCTCACGCCAGCGGCGCTTCGGGAAAACTTCAGAGCAAATCCTGGCAGCGCCTTCTCAGCCGCTGCACGCTTGAAAGGGCGCCATGCTGAAGCAGCGCGTAATCACGGCCTTGGTGTTGTTGGCCATTCTTTTGCCTGCACTGTTTTACCCGTCAGTGGTGCCATTTGCTGTGGTCGTGCTGTTGTTGATGGCTGCCAGCGCTTGGGAATGGGCGCGTCTGAATGGTTATGGCATGGGGCCATCGGTAGCAGCAGGTATCGTCTGTGTGGCCTTGTGCGCGCTAGCCTGGCAATCGGGCTGGTTGTTGCAGCCGCTGACCGGGCTGTGGCTGGTCGGCGGTGTGTTGTGGGTGTTGGGCAGTGCGGCCATGCTGTATGCAGGCGTGTCGGGTTGGCCGCGTGTACCAGTACTGCTGCGGCTCCTGGGCGGGTTGTTGGTGTTGTGGCTGGCTTGGCTGGCTGCGGTGCAGGCGCGTATGGTGGGCATCAACTTTTTGCTGTCGGCACTGGCGCTGGTCTGGGTGGCTGACATTGCGGCGTATTTTGCGGGCCGTGCTTTCGGCCTGCGCTTCACTAAAAACCGGCTGGCGCCTTCCATCAGCCCCGGCAAGAGCTGGGAAGGCGTGTGGGGCGGGGGCGTGGGGGTTCTGGGGCTGGCGCTGGTCTGGGTGGTGGCGGATGCTGCCTGGCAAGCACCCGTGGCCAGCCTGTTCACCCGCCTGGCAAGCCATGGTGGCTGGTGGTTGCTTCCTGCCATGTTGTTCATGACGGCCATGAGCGTGGTGGGTGATCTGGTCGAATCGCTGGTCAAGCGTGCTGCGGGCGCCAAAGACAGCAGCGCTTTGCTGCCTGGGCACGGTGGCGTGCTCGACCGCGTGGATGCCCTGCTGCCCACCTTGCCCCTGGCGATGATGTTTTACTCTTTGGTACACACAAATTCATGAAACAACGGCTCACGGTTCTGGGCTCGACCGGCTCGATTGGCACCAGCACCCTCGATGTGGTGGCGCGCCATCCCCAGCGCTTTGAAGTGTTTGCACTCAGCGCTGCCACGCAGGTCGATGCCATGCTGGCGCAGTGCGCGCAGTTTCAGCCGCGCTATGCCGTTATGGCCAGCGCTCCCCATGCCCAGTTGCTGGCTGAAAAAATCAAGGCAAATGGCCTTCAAACCCACGTTCTGCAAGCGCCAAAAGCTCTTGAATTGATAGCGTCTCACCCTGAGGTCGATGCGGTCATGGGGGCCATCGTGGGCGCCGCTGGCTTGGCACCTTGCCTGGCGGCGGCCCGTGCGGGCAAGCGCCTGTTGCTGGCCAACAAAGAGGCACTGGTGGTGGGGGGCGCGTTGTTCATGCAGACGGTGCAAGAAGGCGGTTGCACCCTGCTGCCCATTGACAGTGAGCACTCGGCCATTTTCCAGTGCTTGCCCGAAGATCCAGGCACTTGGGCGCAGCGCGTGGACAGTATTTTGCTCACCGCTTCCGGTGGGCCGTTTCGCCAGCGCGATCCTGCCACTTTGGCGGCCATTACCCCTGAGCAAGCCTGCGCGCATCCCAACTTTGCCATGGGTCGCAAGATATCGGTGGATTCGGCCACGATGATGAACAAGGCCTTGGAGGTGATCGAGGCGCGTTGGCTTTTCAATCTGGCGCCGGAGCAGATCAAGGTGGTCATCCATCCGCAGCAAATCATCCACTCGATGGTGCAGTTCAAGGACGCTTCGGTACTGGCCCAGTTGGGTACGCCCGACATGCGCGTACCCATTGCCTGCGGTTTGGCGTGGCCTGAGCGCATTGACAGCGGTGCAGCGGTGTTGGATTTTTCCAGCCTGTTGGGTCTTGCTTTTGAAGAGGCCGATGCCGTGCGCTTTCCGGGGTTGCACCTGTCTTGGCAGGCCTTGCGTGCGCCCGAGGGCACGACCACGGTGCTCAATGCCGCCAATGAGGTGGCCGTGGATGCTTTCCTCTCGCGCCAACTGCGCTTTGACCATATCCACCGCGTCAACCTGGCCACGCTGGAGGCCGTGTCGCCGCAACAGCCCGCCACGCTGGACGATTTGCTGGCGCTGGACGCCCAGGCACGCCGCGCTGCGCAGGCTGTCGTTGTGCGGCTGGCAGCTGCTTGATATTGGAGGCAACCATGCTCACGATCCTGGCTTTTGTGGTGGCGTTGGGCGTGTTGATTGCTGTGCATGAGTACGGCCATTACCGGGTCGCCGTGGCCTTTGGCGTCAAGGTGCTGCGCTTTTCGGTGGGCTTTGGCAAACCACTGCTGCGCTGGCGCTCCAAAGCGTCTGGAACAGAGTTCGTGCTGGCGGCATTCCCGTTGGGCGGCTATGTGCGCATGCTGGACGAGCGCGAAGCACCCGTAGCCTCCGAGGAGCGCCACCTCGCTTTCAACACCCAACCCTTGCGTGCGCGTGCGGCCATCGTGGCGGCGGGCCCGGTGGCCAATTTGCTGCTGGCGGTGGTGTTGTATGCCACTGTCAACTGGAGCGGGGTAGAGGAGCCCGTGGCTTATCTGGCCAGCCCGGTGCCCGGATCGGTAGCACAGGCCGCAGGATTGCGTGGTGGTGAACTGGTGCGCAACGCCGCCCTGGGATCGGACGAATTGCGTCCCGTGCGCTCGTTCGAGGACTTGCGCTGGATGCTCACACGCGGTGCCCTCGAATCCACCCCCGTGCAATTGGAGTTGGAGCCCAAGCCCGGTGCAGCACTGCGCACGGTGGTATTGCCGTTGGAACAAATCGATACCCAGGAAGCCGATGCGCAATTGCTGCGCAAAGTTGGCATCGTGGCGCCCTGGACTCGGCCGCTCATTGGCGCCTTGACTGAAGGGGGGGCTGGTCAGCGCGCTGGTTTGCGTGACGGTGACCTGGTGCTGGGCATTGGCAAAGTCGATGTGGTGGATGGACAGCAGCTGCGCGAACTGATTCGGGCCTCTGTGCGTGGAACGCAGCCACTGGCACAAGCCTGGCGCATTGACCGCGCCGGGCAGACGCTCACGCTCGAGGTCACCCCGGATGTAGTGCGTGACAGCGCTGGCGTCACCGGGCGCATTGGCGCCTACGTGGGCGCGCCGCCACAGCTCGCTACTGTGCAGTACGGCATGCTCGAGGGTTTGTGGGCTGGCGCAGTGCGCACTTGGGATGTATCGATTCTGACCCTGCGCATGATGGGCCGCATGGTGATCGGCGAGGCGTCACTGAAAAATCTCAGCGGGCCGCTCACGATTGCTGACTATGCCGGGCGTTCTGCCAGCATGGGACTGGCGCAGTACCTGGGATTTTTGGCGCTGATCAGCGTGAGTTTGGGGGTGCTGAACCTGCTGCCTTTGCCCGTTTTAGATGGTGGGCACCTGATGTATTATCTTTGGGAGGGCATCACCGGCAGAGGCGTGTCCGATGCCTGGATGGAGCGTTTGCAGCGCGGCGGCGTCGCGGTGCTGCTGCTCATGATGTCCATCGCCTTGTTCAACGATATCACCCGGCTCCTGGGCTAACCTTATGTCCGCCATGGCATGGCAGTGGCGGCACCTGCTTCATTCATGAAAACACACATCCACCGCTTTGGCGTGCGCACCGCATCGGCTGTTGCCGCCATGATTTTTGCGGCCCAGGCAGCATGGGCACTGGAACCTTTCAAAGTGCAGGACATTCGCGTGGAGGGGTTGCAGCGCGTGGAGCCCGGCACCGTCTTTGCCTCCATGCCGCTGCGTGTGGGCGAAGAGTACAACGATGAAAAAGGCGCTGCAGCCATTCGCGCACTTTTCGGACTGGGCTTGTTCACGGATGTGCGCCTGGAGGCTAACGGCGATGTGTTGGTCGTGGTGGTGCAGGAGCGTCCCACCATTGCTGACGTGAACTTTGCCGGCACCCGAGAGTTTGACAAAGAAGCGCTGCGCAAAAGCATGCGCGATGTGGGACTGACCGATGGCCGTCCCTATGACAAAGCCCTGGCGGATCGGGCCGAGCAAGAGCTCAAACGCCAGTACATCAACAAGAGTTTCTACGGCGCTGAGGTGGTAACCACCGTGACGCCCGTGGAGCGTAACCGGGTCAACCTGACTTTCACGGTAGTGGAGGGGGAGCCTGCCCGCATCAAGGACATCCGTATCGTTGGCAACAAGGCCTTCAGTGAATCGAGCCTGCGGGATTTGTTTGACCAGGACACCGGCGGCTGGCTGAGTTGGTACACCAAGTCCGATCGCTATTCGCGTGCCAAGCTCAATGCCGATCTGGAAGCGCTGCGTTCTTATTACCTACAGCGCGGTTACCTTGAATTCCGTATCGATTCGACGCAGGTTGCCATTTCTCCAGACAAGCAAGACATCTCTATTGCCATCAATGTGACCGAGGGCGATCCCTATGTGGTGTCTGGTGTCAAGCTGGAGGGCAATTACCTGGAGCGCGAGGACGAGTTCAAGTCGCTGGTCACCATCCGTCCCGGCGAGCCGTACAACGCAGATCAGGTGGCACAAACTACCAAGGCTTTTTCTGAGCATTTTGGTAACTTCGGTTTTGCTTTCGCCCGTGTCGAAGCAGTGCCAGAGATTGATCGCACGAATAACCGCGTGGCTCTGGTGTTGCAGGCAGAGCCCTCGCGCCGTGCCTATGTGCGCCGTATCCAGGTGGCAGGCAACAACCGCACCCGCGATGAAGTTGTGCGTCGGGAATTCCGCCAGTTCGAGGCATCTTGGTACGACGGTGAAAAAATCCGCCTCTCCCGCGATCGCGTAGACCGGCTAGGGTATTTCACCGATGTCAATATCGAAACCCAGGAGGTGCCTGGTGCGCCAGACCAAGTGGATGTGGTCGTGAGCGTGAATGAAAAGCCCACGGGCTCGCTGCAATTGGGGGCAGGGTTCTCGAGTGCCGAGAAAGTCTCGCTGTCTTTTGCGGTCAAGCAGGAAAACGTTTTTGGCTCAGGCAACTACTTGGGCATTGATGTCAACACCAGCAAGTACAAACGCACTTTCGTGTTCAGTACAACCAACCCGTACTTCACGGCTGACGGTATTTCGCGCACGTTTGATCTTTACTACCGCACCGACAAACCTTATGAAGACCAAGGCGGAAACTACGAGCTGGTCACCACAGGCGCCAGCATGCGCTTTGGTATCCCGTTCAGTGAAACTGACACGGTGTTTTTTGGTGGTGGCCTGGAGCGCAGCCAGATCAAGCCGGGTACCAATATCCCCGCTGCCTATCTCGCGTACGCCGATCGCTTTGGTTACACCAGCACTTCTGTGCCACTGACGGTCGGTTGGACGCGCGATGACCGTGACAGCGCATTGGCCCCCAACTCGGGCCGCTACCAACGGCTGAACTCCGAGTGGTCTGTGGCGGGCGATGCCCGCTACGTTCGCGCCAACTACCAGTACCAACAGTACGTGCCGCTCAATAAAAAGTTCACGCTGGCCTTCAACGGCGAGGTGGGGTTGGGTAAAGGCATGAATGGTCGCCCATTCCCCGTATTCAAGAACTTTTACTCCGGCGGTCTGGGTTCCGTACGTGGCTTTGACCAAGGCACACTGGGCCCACGCGATGTCACCGGCGCTTCTTTGGGCGGGCCGAAAAAAGTCACCCTCAATGCCGAGTTGATTACGCCTTTCCCCGGTGCAGGTAATGACCGCACGCTGCGCATGTTCACGTTTGTTGACGTGGGCAATGTGTACGGCGATGAAGAAAAAGTCCGGTTTGGCGAGATGCGTGCATCCGTCGGACTGGGTCTGAGCTGGATTTCTCCCTTGGGGCCGCTGCGCTTGGCATACGCCCACCCGGTGCGCAAGTTCGCGGGCGATAGAATCCAGAAACTGCAATTCCAAATTGGAACGTCTTTCTAATGAAATCACTTTCTCGCCATTTGTCCCTGGCCCTGCTGATGGGCTCTTTGGTTGCGGCTGTCCCGGTGCATGCCCAGGCTGAAGAATTCAAGGCTGGCTTTATCAATACGGACCGCATCTTCCGCGAAGCCAGTACCGCCAAAGCGGCGCAGACACGTCTGGAGCAGGAGTTTTCCCGCCGCGACAAAGAGCTGATTGATCAAGGCAACAACCTCAAAACTGCCAGCGAGAAGTTCGAACGCGAGGCTCCTACGATGGCAGAAAGCCAGCGCACCATCCGCCAGCGCCAGCTAGTGGACCAAGACCGTGACTTTCAGCGCAAGCGCCGTGAATTCCAGGAAGACCTGAACGCGCGCAAGAACGAAGAGCTGGCCGCTGTCCTGGAACGTGCCAACAAGGTAGTCAAGCAACTGGCTGAGCAGGAAAAGTACGACGTCATCCTGGATCAGGCGGTGTACATCAACCCCAAGCACGACATCACTGACAAGGTGATCAAGGCGCTGAATGCTGCGCCAGCCAAGTAAGCCCCTGCAAGCCTGGTTGGACTGCGCGTGAGCCTGCACCTTGCACAATTCATTGCGGTACTGGGGGGGCAGCTGGAGGGAGATCCCGAGCTGCCCATTGACCGGCTAGCGCCGCTTGAGGCGGCGGGCCCTCGGGAGCTGA
This sequence comes from Simplicispira sp., assembly GCF_028687295.1. Classification (NCBI taxonomy): domain Bacteria; kingdom Pseudomonadati; phylum Pseudomonadota; class Betaproteobacteria; order Burkholderiales; family Comamonadaceae; genus Simplicispira; species Simplicispira sp. Next base: position 2,249 of record NZ_JAQUAL010000026.1, on the reverse strand, counting down.
GTTTCCTGAGCAATCCACGCTACCAGCCGCAACTGGCCGCCTCCCGGGCGGCCTGTGTCATTGTGGCGCCTGCCTTGGCTGAGGTCGCGCGCGCCCGTGGTGCCTGCATCGTGGCCGATGACCCCTACCTGTATTTCGCACGGGCCACGCAGCTCTGGAAGCAGCACCACCGCCCTGCGGTGGCTGTCGGCATCCACCCGAGCGCGGTGGTGGACAGCTCCGCCATCGTCCACCCTTCGGCATCGATTGGCCCGTTGTGCGTGGTCGAGCGCGGCGCGCACATTGGCGCCGATACCGTGCTCAAGTCGCGCGTGACGGTGGGTGAAGATTGCCGCATCGGCCAGCGCTGCATCCTGCACGCTGGCGTGGTGATTGGTGCCGATGGCTTTGGTTTTGCGCCGCACGGCGGTGCGTGGGTCAAGATAGAGCAGCTGGGTGCGGTGCGCATTGGTGACGATGTGGAAATTGGGGCCAATACCTGCATTGACCGTGGAGCACTGCAAGACACCGTGATTGAAGATGGCGTCAAGCTCGATAACCTGATCCAGATCGGCCACAACGTGCGCATTGGGCGTCACACCGCCATGGCGGGCTGTGCCGGGGTGGCTGGCAGCACCACCATCGGGGCGCACTGCACCATTGGCGGCGCGGCCAACATCCTGGGGCACCTGACGTTGGCTGACCATGTGCATGTCTCTGTGGCCACAGTGGTTTCGCATTCCATTGCCCGGCCAGGCCACTACACGGGCATATTCCCCATGGACGACAATCCCAAGTGGGAAAAAAACGCGGCCACGCTCAAGCAGCTGTACCGCCTGCGTGAGCGCATCAAGGCGCTCGAATCACAACAACAAACAACACCGATTGACCGACCCCGATGATGGACATCTACCAAATTCTCAAGCTTCTGCCCCACCGCTACCCTTTCTTGCTGGTAGACCGGGTGGTAGAGATTGACAGAGGAAAGCGCATCCAGGCGCTGAAGAACGTCTCGGTCAACGAGCCTTTTTTTACCGGCCATTTTCCAGCCCGTCCGGTGATGCCTGGCGTGCTCATCGTTGAAGCACTGGCGCAGGCGGCAGGCCTGCTGTCGTTTGACATGATGGGTGAGGCACCTGATTCCAACACGGTGTTCTACTTTGTTGGCATCGACAACGCCCGTTTCAAGCGCCCCGTGGAGCCCGGTGACCAACTCATTCTGGACGTGGAGCTGGACCGCATCAAGGGCGGCATCTACAAGTTCAAGTGTGTGGCGCGCGTCGATGGCAACGTGGCCTGCGAGGCCGACATCATGTGCACCATGCGCACCGTGGCCTGATATTTGCCTGCGGGTTTCGCTGTGAGCACTATTCACCCTACCGCCTTGGTTGATGCCGCTGCGCAGATCGACGCCAGTGTCACCATCGGCCCTTATGCCGTGATTGGCCCGCACGTGGTGCTGGGTGCAGGCACCACCGTCGGCGCCCATTGCGTGATCGAAGGCCACACCACCATTGGCCGCGACAACCGCATTTTTCAGTTCGCTTCGCTGGGCGCTGCCCCGCAAGACAAAAAATACGCTGGCGAGCCGACCCGGCTGGTCATTGGCGATCGCAACACCATCCGCGAGTTCTGCACCTTCAACACTGGCACCGTGCAAGACCAGAGCGTGACCCGCATCGGTGACGACAACTGGGTCATGGCCTATGTGCATATTGCCCACGACTGCGTGGTGGGCAACCAGACCATTTTGGCCAACAACGCTACGCTGGCAGGCCATGTGCAGGTCGATGACTACGCCATCATTGGTGGCCTCACGGGCATACACCAGTTCACCAAAGTGGGCGCGCATGTGATGGCCGGGTTTGCCAGCCATATTTCGCAGGATGTGCCACCGTTCATGATGGTCGATGGCAACCCGCTGGCCGTGCGCGGGCTCAACCTGGAAGGGTTGCGTCGGCGCGGTTTTTCGCCAGGACGCATTGCCGCTATCAAGCAAATGCACCGCTTGCTTTACCGCCAGGGCCTGACGCTGGAGGCTGCGCGCAGCGCCATTGCCGAGCTGCCCGCCGCCCACCCCGAGGCCGCCGCCGACATCGCGCAGCTGCTGGCGTTTCTGGCTACCTCAGCGCGCGGCATAGCCCGCTGAGAGCGCACCATGCCAAACCACACCCCCCGCGTCGCGATGGTGGCGGGCGAGACCTCGGGCGATCTGCTCGCGGGCTTGCTGCTCGATGGCCTGCAAGACCTGTGGCCGGGCCTGCCCAGCG
>NZ_JAQUAL010000178.1:3569-6193 GCF_028687295.1 Simplicispira sp. | reverse complement strand
CCGTCCTCAGGGGCGGTTGTGCAGCGGTGCCCAATTGCGCTCGCTTTGGATCTGCATCCATTGAATAATCCAACGCTATGGACTGCACCAAAACCCTGCGCCTGCGCATCAAAGACAAGCACGCCCGCGTGCTCTCTGCGATGGCGCGCGAGGTCAACCAGGTCTGGAATTTTTGCAACGAAACCAGCCACCGTGCGATTCGGGAGCGGCGCCAGTGGCTCTCAGGCTACGACCTGCAAAAGCTGACCAACGGCTTCAGCAAGTGCGACGGTGTTTTGATTGGATCGCCCACCGTGCAGCAGGTGTGCGAGGACTACGCCAAGGCGCGCAAGCAGTTCAAGCGCGCCAAGCTGCGCTGGCGTGTCTCCAGCCCGCAAAGCAGCAAGTACAGCCTGGGCTGGATTCCATTCAAGGCGCGGGCCTTGCAATACAAGGCCGGGCAGATTGCCTTTGCGGGCCAGAAATTCAACCTCTGGGACAGCTACGGCCTGAGCGACTACGAATTGCGCGCGGGCAGCTTCAGCCAGGATACGCGCGGGCACTGGTATCTGAATGTGGTGGTCAAGGTGCAGCCCAAAGCCACGGCGGGTACGGCCAGCGTCGGCATTGACCTGGGCCTGAAAGAAGCGGCAGTCGCCTCCACGGGCGAGCGCATCGAGGGGCGCTTTTACCGCAAGCTCGAATGCCAGCTCGGCATAGCCCAGCGGGCGCACAAGAAAAAGCGCGCCCGCGCCATCCACGCAAAAATTGCCAACCAGCGTAAAGACTTGCTGCACAAGTTCAGTAGCGCGCTGGTCCAAAACAACGCCGCCATATTCGTGGGCGACGTAGCCAGCGCAAAGCTGGTCAAAACCAAGATGGCCAAAAGCACGCTGGACGCGGGCTGGTCAACGCTGAAGACGATGTTGGAATACAAGAGCCACCAGGCCGGTATCGTCTTTGAGGTAGTGAATGAAAACTACACCACCCAGACTTGTTCGTGCTGCGGGGCCATCCCTGCCAGCAGTCCGAAAGGTAGAGCAGGTTTGCGAATAAGAGAATGGGTTTGCAGAGAGTGCGGCGCGCAACACGACCGCGATGTCAATGCTGCCAAAAACATTCTCGCGCGCGGGCTAGCGCGTCTTGCAGAAGGAACTCCGGCTGAAGATGGGGACTGCGCTCATGCGCCAAGAATCCCCGTCATTCATGACGGGGAGTAGTCAAGTCTTTTTCTGCATCGGTGGCAAAGGGCAGCAAGATGCCCACGCCCAGGTCGTAGCCGTCCAGCACCACGTAAGCCAGCAGCGCCAGGCCCATGATGGCCATGAAAGCCAGCGGCAGTACTGAAAATTCACAACGAAGACAACATGGGAATGGCGTTAGCCGCACCACCCCAGCCCGCAGGCAAGTGCATAAAACGGGTTCGCGATGCTTCAGGTGCAGCGCAGCACCGCAGGAGGTCTTTTGCGGGCAGGCCCTGGTTTGGTGCGAGGCTGCCGCGTGCGCTGCCCTAGCGGCGCTGCGGCATTTCCAGCGTCAGCGCAGACTGGCCGTTGAGCGCGGCCCCCAAGCGGGCCTGGCGCGGCCCGAGAGACTGCAAGACCCAACCTGCATCGACCTGCGCGCCGACACGGTACGGCTTGGGTGGCTGGCCATCCAGCGCGATCAGAGCGACGCCGCCACCGCTGTCGCGCCCGGCCAGTACCCCCACCAGCGCAAAGCGGCTCGACGCCGATGGTGCGGGCGCTGCGGCCGGCGCTGCCACTGGCCCGGCACCCAACAAACGGGCCATGGCCTGCACATCGGGCGCGGGCGGCGCCACCGCCACGGCCGCCTCGGGCAGCGTGGCTGCCGGAGCCGACAGGCGCAAACCCCAATAGGCCACACTGGCCGCTGCCAACGCTGCCAGTGCAAAGGTTGCCAGGCGCACGCCCCAGCTGTGGTCAAGATTTGTCACCATCGCAGGATTATCATTCAGCCGATTTGCGCGGCGCCTGTGCCGCACCTGCCGCGCTGTGCCCCGCACCGCACCCTGTTTCCCCCACCCGATTGCCCTTGCCATGACACGCTCTTTCTCCTTGGTGCGCACCGCGCGCCGCCGCCTGGCCGCTGGTTTCACGCTGATCGAGTTGATGGTGGTACTGGTCATCATCGGCGTACTGGCAGCGCTGGTCGTGCCCAACGTGCTCGATCGCGCCGATGACGCCCGCACCACCGCCGCACGCACCGATGTCACCAACCTGATGCAGGCGCTCAAGCTCTACCGCCTGGACAACCAGCGCTACCCCACCGCCGAGCAGGGTCTGCAAGCGCTGATTGCCAAGCCCACCACCGGCCCGCAGCCGATGAACTGGAAGCCCTACCTCGAAAAGTTGCCCAACGATCCCTGGGGCCGCCCCTACCAGTACCTCAACCCCGGTGTGAAGGGCGAGATCGATGTGATGTCCTTCGGCGCCGACGGCCAATCGGGTGGCGAGGGCAAGGATGCGGATATCGGCAGTTGGCAGTGACTTTGCGGCGCGCGCGGGGCTTCACGCTGCTGGAGCTGCTGGTGGTCGTCAGCATCATGGCGCTGGCCACCGCCGGTGTGGGGCTGGCGCTGCGCGATGGCAGCCAGCAGTCGCTGGAGCGCGAGGGTGAGCGGC
>NZ_JAQUAL010000178.1:0-3469 GCF_028687295.1 Simplicispira sp. | reverse complement strand
CGCGCGCGGGGCTTCACGCTGCTGGAGCTGCTGGTGGTCGTCAGCATCATGGCGCTGGCCACCGCCGGTGTGGGGCTGGCGCTGCGCGATGGCAGCCAGCAGTCGCTGGAGCGCGAGGGTGAGCGGCTGGCGGCGCTGCTGGAATCGGCGCGGGCGCAATCGCGCGCCAGCGGGGTGCTGGTGCGCTGGCGCGCGGTGGAGGGGGGCTTTCGTTTCGATGGCCTGCGCGCAGGCACCCTTCCCACGCAGTGGCTGGACAACAGCACCCGCGTGCGCGGCCCGGGCAGCCTGGTGCTGGGCCCCGAGCCACTGATCGGCCCCCAGCAAGTCATCCTGGTGCAGCCCCAGCACCCTGAGCACGCCCTGCGCGTGGCCACCGACGGCCTGCGCCCCTTCACCACCGGGCCAGCCCCATGACACAGCGCGGCTTCACCCTGATCGAGGTGCTGGTAGCACTGGCCATTGTGGCGATTGCACTCATGGCGGGTCTGCAAGCCACCACTGCCTTGGCGCGCAACGCCCAGCGCCAATCTGACATCCTGCTGGCCCACCTGTGCGCAGAGAACGAGCTGGTCAAAACCCGCCTGTCGCGCCAAATGCCCGCCGTGGGCGACAGTGCCCAGCCCTGCGAACAGGCAGGCCGCAGCTTTACCGTGAACCTGGTGGTGCGGCCCACGCCCAACCCCAGCTTCCGGCGCGTAGATGCCCAGGTGACAGACGATGGCGCCAGCCCGGTGCTGCGCCTGTCCACCATCGTGGGGCGGCGCTGAGATGACCATCTCCCTGCACACGCGCAGGAAGCGCGCACGCCGGGCAGGTGCGGCCCGGCCACCCGTGCCGCACACCGCCCAGGCACAGCACCGACCGCAGCCGCCACGCTCCACGCCAGCACACCGGCCACGCGGCTTCACGCTGGTGGAGCTGCTGGTGGCGCTGGCGGTGATGGCGCTGCTGGCCATCGTCAGCTGGCGCGGCCTTGATGGCATGGTGCGTGCGCAAGAACAGACCCGCCAGCGCGGCAACCAACTGCTGGTGCTGCAAGCCGCGCTGGCGCAGTGGGGCAACGACCTCGACGCCCTGCTGCCTCTGCCGCACACCGTGCCCCTCGATTGGGACGGCCAGGTGCTGCGCCTGACGCGCCGCAGCAGCGCCGTGCCCGACGAGGGCGCTCTGGTGGTGGCCTGGACACGGCGCAATGTGCAGGGCACCGACCAATGGCTGCGCTGGCAATCGCCCCCCGTGCGCACCCGCGCCGACTGGCAGCAGGCCTGGCAAGAAGCCGCCGTGTGGGCACGTACCCCCGGCGAGGCACAAAGGCGCTATGAAGTCGTGCTCATGCCGCTGGCCGACTGGCAAATCTTTTATTACCGCAGCGACGCCTGGACCAACCCCCTCTCCAGCGGCAACACCACCGCCGACAACGCCGACACAGCCAACGTGATGGTGCCCGATGGCGTGCGGCTGCAACTGCAACTGCCCCCGGGCCAGGCGCTGGCCGGGCTGTTGCGGCGCGACTGGGTCAACCCGCTCAAGAGCGCAGGCAAAACATGAACACCCCGCACCCCAGCCTGGGCCACCGGCTGCGCCAGCGCGGCGCCGCGCTGCTGGCGGCCATGCTCACCGTGACGCTGGTGGCCACCTTTGCCTCCGCCGCCATGTGGCAGCAGTGGCGCACCATCGAGATTGAAACCGCCGAGCGCGCGCGCGTGCAATCAGCCTGGATACTGATCGGGGCGCTGGACTGGTCGCGCCTGATCCTGTACGAAGACCTGCGCTCGGGCAGCAACAGTTACCTGGACAGCAACGACCACCTGGCCGAACCCTGGGCCGTGCCACTGGAAGAAGCGCGCCTGTCGAGCTTTCTGGCGGCCGACCGGGGCGTGACGCAGCAAGAAGACGCCAGCACCGACACCACCGACGCGTTCTTGTCCGGCCAAATCCTCGACCTGCAAGCGCGCCTGAACCTGGCCAACCTGGTGGACAAAGCCACCGTCAACGCCGAGGCCAAAGCGCAGTTTGCGCGCCTGTTTGCGCGCCTGGGCCTGGCCCCTGGCGAGCTCGACACCCTCACCGAGGCCCTGCGCCAAGCCCAGGACAGCGACAACCCCAACGCCCCTTTGGCGCCACCCACCCTGGCCCAGCTGACCTGGCTGGGCGTGGCGCCAGCCACCGTGGCGGCGCTGGCGCCCCATGTGGTGGTGCTGCCCCAGCGCAGCACACTCAACCTGAACACCGCCGACGCCGAGGCACTGATGGCCAGCATCGAGGGGCTGGACGCGGCCGGCGCCAACAAGCTGCAAGCCGTGCGCCAGATGCAGCACTTTCGCAGCCTGGACGATGTGCGCGCCCTGTTGGGCCAGAACGTGCAGCTCAATCCCAACTGGCACGACGTGAAGTCCAATTACTTCGAGGTGCGCGGGCGCCTGCGCCTGGGCGATACCACGGTACAAGAGCGCTCCTGGGTGCGGCGCCAGAACCAGACCGTGACCACCTTCTGGCGCGAGCGCGGTGCCAGCGCACAGGCAGACGGCCTGCCCCGGCAAAGCCCCGACGGCGCCAGCGCACCCTGAGCACCGTCAAAACCGCCCCCTACAATGGCCCGCGAAATTTCTCCATGAGCACCCTGATCATCCACCTGCCCCTGACGCACCCGGGGCCCCACACCGAATACCGCTACACGCTGAGCACCGATGGCCACAGCGCCACCGGTCATGCCAGCGCGCGCGCGGCGCTGCTGCCTGCACCCGGGCGCGCTGCTGGCGAGATCGTGGCCGTGGTGCCCGCGCGCGCGCTGTCGTGGCAGCGTGTGCAGCTGCCCCAGGGCGTAGGCAGTGCATCGCCGCGCCTGCGTGCCGTGCTCGAAGGGCTGCTGGAAGATCGCCTGCTGGACGACCCCGCGCAACTGCACTTTGCCCTGCAAAGCGGCGCTCGGGCGGGCAGCACCGTGTGGGTAGCGGTATGCGATCGCGCCTGGCTGCGCGCCTGCCTGCAAGCGCTGGAAGCGGCAGGCCGCCCGCCCGCCCGCGTGGTGCCCGAATTTGCCCCGGTCGATGGCACCGACCACAGCAGCAACAGTACCCACCACAGCGCCACCAACCCACACGCGCCCGGCGCCTGCTACGTGCAAGGCACCCCGGAAGACGCCCACCTGGTCATCACCCACTACGGCAGCGACCACGGTGTGGCCGTACTGCCGCTTGGCGCCGCCGCGCTGGCGTTGGGCCAGCTGGCCGGGGCCGACCACGCAGCCACACCGCTGTACGCCGAGCCCGCCGTGGCCGCGCTGGCCGAACGCCTGCTGGGCCGCCCGGTGCAACTGCACACCAGCAGCGATCGTGCCGTGCTGGCCGCGCGCAGCCGCTGGGACTTGGCGCAGTTCGATCTGTCCAGCTCGGGCCGCACCCGCGCCCTGCGCAAAGTGGGCACGCTGGCCGGTGCCATGCTGCAAGCGCCCCAGTGGCGCGCTGCG
>NZ_JAQUAL010000177.1:0-6288 GCF_028687295.1 Simplicispira sp. | reverse complement strand
GGCTTGGGCGCGGGCGGGCCGGGTAACGCGGGCCAGGGTCTTGAGATTGCGCTGGTAGGCCCGTGTGAGCGCAGACAGCGAGAACAAGGCAGAGCGACGCGGCATGGTATGAAGGGCGCTGCGAACCACGAAACGCCCTTGGCAAGAGAACAGCTGGACACCTTAGCAGTTTCCGGGCAAGCGCGTATTTTGCTATTTATTTAATAGCAATAGGCGCTTACCACGCAAGCTCTGGAGCCGGTTTTTACTGTTATTTTTGCGCTATCCAAGGGGTATTCAGAACACGCCCACGCCCTGGCCATCGGCTTTTTTCACAAGGAACCACGGGCGCGGCGCAGCGCTTGCAGGCGCGCACGGACAGCATGGGCATCCTGGCTGGTGGGGGCATGCGCCAGGTACATCTCCAGGTCGGGGATGGCCTGATCGGCATGGCCGCTTTCGGCGTGCGCCAGGCCCCGGTCACGCCATTCGCTCCAGGCCAGCGGCAACAGCACCACCAGGCGGTTCTGGACGGCAATCAGCCGTGGCCAGTCTTGCTGCGCCTGGTAGAGCTCTTTCAGATTGCGCAGCACGCGCGCAATGATCTCGCGCGGCTTGGCCGCTTGCAGGTACAACCCCAGCGACACATCGCCCTCGCTCAGGCCACTGCTGCGCTGGTAAGGCGCCAGCCGCTCTGACAAATCTTCCCGCGACAGCGACTGCCCGGTGAACGGGTCTATCACCACCTGCCCCTTGGGCAGCAGCGCCTTGACCATGAAGTGCCCCGGAAACGCCACGCCGCGCGCCTGCAAGCCCACACCCTGCGCCAGCTCCATCCACAACAGCCCCAGCGTCACGGGAATGCCCCGGCGGGTGTGCAGCACGGTGTGCAAATAGCTGTTTTCCGGATCGTCGTAGTGGTTGATGTTGCCTGCAAAACCCAGGTCACCAAAGAAAAACTGGTTCAACACTTGCAGGCGTTGCAGCGAGGGGGCATCGGCGGCGATGCGCCGTTGCAGGCGCGCCTGCAAGCTGTCCATGTCGTACAGCAGCTGCTGCACATCCAGCTCGGGGTATTCATCCTGGGCGATGCTGGCAGCCGCCTCCAGCAGCGCAAACTCGGCGTCGCTGTGCACCAGCGAGGCAAAGTATTCCAGCGGCGTGGGTGCGGTGTAGCGGGGCAACATGACAGGGGTTGTAAAGGGGCAGCCGCCAGGCGTCAAGGGCGCGGAGCTTCAGCGGCGCAGCGTTTCGCGCAGCTTCAGGCCGGTAGCCCACAGCACGGCAAAGTACAGCACGGCTGCAGCGCACAGCAGCGCGGCCAACAGCGCGGCGCGTTGCAGGCCGTGGGCGCCCAAGGCAATCCAGGCAAAGTGCCGGTCGGCCCACAGCAAAAACGACGCCAGCAGCGCGCTGGCCGTGCTCACCTGCAAGCCGTAGCGCCACCAGCCGGGCCGGGGCTGGTAGCTGCCGCGCCGGCGCAGGCCGATCAGCAGCCACAGCGCGTTGACCAGTGCGCCCAGGCCAATCGACAGCGCCAGCCCGGCATGGGCCAGCCAGGGCACCAGGGCGATGTTGAGCAGTTGCGTAATCACCAGCACCACCACGGCAATCTTGACGGGCGTGCGAATGTCCTGGCTGGCGTAGTAGCCCGGCGCCAGCACCTTGATGGCCACCAGCCCCAGCAGCCCGGCGCCGTAACCGGCCAACGCCAGGGCAATTTGCTGCACATCGCTGGCCTTCAAAGCGCCGTAGTGGAACAACGTGGCCACCAGCGGCTGGGCAAACGCGAGCAGGCCCACGGCGCAGGGCAGCGCCAGCAGCACCACGATGCGCAGACCCCAATCCAGCATGGCCGAATACTTCTGCGCATCGCCCGCCGCCTTGGCCGCAGCCAGCTGCGGCGTCAGTACCACACCCAGGGCCACGCCCAGCAGCGCGGTCGGAAACTCCATCAGCCGGTCGGCATAAAACAGCCAGGTGACGCTGCCTGGCGCCAGGTACGAGGCGATCTGCGTGTTGATCATCAGCGAGATTTGCGCCACCCCCACGCCCAGCAGCGCGGGCGCCATCAGGCCCAGAATGCGGCGCACGCTGGCGTCTTGCCAGGCCGTGCGCAAAGCGCCCCAAGTCAGGCCGATGCGCGGCAGCAAGCCCAGGCGGTGCAAAGCGGGCACCTGCACCGCCAGTTGCAGCACGCCACCGGCCATCACGCCACCGGCCATGGCGTAAATGGGCTCGATACCGCGCGCGGCCAGCAGCGGCGCGCCCCACCAGGCGGCGGCAATCATGCACAGGTTCAGCAGCACGGGTGTGGCCGCAGGCAGGGCAAAGCGCTTCCAGGTGTTGAGTACCCCCGCCGACAGCGCCACCATCGACATGAAGCCGATGTACGGAAACATCCAGCGCGTCATCAGCACGGCGGCCTCAAAGCCTTCGCCGCTTTGGCGCAGGCCGCTGGCCAGCATCCACACCAGCACGGGCGCCCCCGCCACCCCGAGCACGCAGGTCAGCACCAGCGCCCAGGCCAGCGCAGTGGCTACATGGTGGATGAGCGCGCGCGTGGCCTCCTCGCCGTGCTGCGCCTTGGCGGCCGCCAGCACCGGCACAAAGGCCTGGCTGAAAGCGCCTTCGGCAAACAGCCGCCGAAACAGGTTGGGAATGCGAAACGCGACGTTGAAGGCATCGGTGAGCGCGCTGGCGCCAAACATCGAGGCCATGATCAGGTCGCGTGCCAGGCCCGTGACGCGGGACGCCAGGGTCAGCAAGGAGACGGTGGAGGCAGCTTTGAGCAGTGACACGGCGCCGAGTGTATGCGCTGCACGGCCCGCACAGCGCGCTGCGCTACAATCGTGGGCTTTGCTGGCATCATCCTCGAACACAAGGAATACACACTATGGCATCCGCTAAACCCAAGAAAAAGAACCCCCGCCTGGCATCGGGCCGCAAACGCGTCCGCCAGGACATCAAGCTCAACGCAGCCAACACCTCGCTGCGTTCCAAATACCGCACCGCTGTCAAGAACGTCGAAAAGGCTGTTCTGAGCGGCGACAAGACCAAGGCTGCTGAACTGTTCGCCAAGATGCAATCCGTGGTGGACAACGTGGCCGACAAGGGCATCTTCCACAAGAACAAGGCCGCTCGCGACAAGAGCCGTCTGTCCGCCAAGGTCAAAGCCCTGGCACTGGCCGCCTGACCCTCTTCAGGCAAACAGCCCGAGTGGCCCCGGCCGCTCGCCGTTTGTAACGGGTGCGCTGCCAGCAAAAGCAAAAAGCCGTCGCAAGACGGCTTTTTTGTTGTGGATGGCAGGCTGCTGCTTCGGGCACAAACCAAGGCCGCTCCAGCCTGCGCTGCGCCGGCGTTGACACTCCAGAGGCTGTTGGATTGCAGGCCCTGCGCTCTATGGGCAGCGGGCGGTATTCAGCGCTGTGCGGGCGCGGCCACGTCGGGCAGCAAACAAGCTTCGACCACTTGCAGGTCGTTATCGCGGGCAAAGTTCATCACGAAGTCCCAGGCCATGGGCTCATGGCCTTGCAATGCACGGTTGACCACCACACACTTGACACCATTGATCACCTTCGGAATACACCAGGGCGAATAGCTCAGATGGCTGCCAGGGCGCACGCCACCGGGGCGAAAGCTGCTCATGACGCCTGCCAGCCGCTCGGCCCAGTCGCTGGGACGAAAGGTTTTTCCGCCGTGCGTGATGCCCTGGATAAAAACTTCAGAGGTGGAAGGATGCGCCATCTGGGTAGAGGGAAGGGTAGTGGGACGGTCTGCGCAGGATCACTGCTTGTTGCGCCGCAGCAGGCTATTCTAACTCTTATATAAGAGATAAGAGTTATGTTCCCGCAGGATGCGGGCCGCAGCAGATGCGCGCATCACCGCCCCATCCGCTCCAGGCAGTCGCTTCACGCCACTAGAATCTGTTTTCCTTTTTTCAGGGCTGCACGTGTTGGTACGCTGGTAGCCCGCCATTGCCCCGTCTGGAGAATAGCTGCATGACCGCTTTCATTGAGGCCGCCTCGCCCCACGTGATGAACACCTATGGCCGCGTGCCGATTGCACTGGAGCGTGGTCAGGGCAGCCGCGTCTGGGATGTCAACGGCAAGCAGTACCTGGATGCACTGGGCGGCATCGCCGTCAACACCCTGGGGCACAACCACCCCCGGCTGGTGCCCGCGCTGCAAGACCAGCTCAGCAAGCTGATCCACACCTCCAACTACTACCACGTGCCTGGCCAGGAACAGCTGGCCGCCAAGCTGGTGGAACTGTCGGGCATGCAGAACGTGTTTTTCTGCAACTCGGGGCTGGAAGCCAACGAGGCAGCATTGAAAATCGCCCGCAAATTCGGTGTGGACAAGGGCATCGCCAAGCCCGAAATCGTGGTCTATGAAAAAGCCTTCCATGGCCGCTCAATTGCCACCATGTCGGCCACCGGCAACCCCAAAATCCACACCGGCTTTGGCCCGCTGGTCGAAGGCTTCATCCGCGTGCCAGTGAACAACATCGAGGCCATCCGCCAAGCCACCGAGGACAACCCCAATGTGGTCGCCGTGTTCTTCGAGACCATCCAGGGCGAAGGCGGCATCAACCCCATGCGCATCGAGTATTTGCAGCAGCTGCGCCAGCTGTGCGATGAGCGCGGCTGGCTGATGATGATTGACGAGGTGCAGTGCGGCATGGGCCGCACAGGCAAATGGTTTGCCCACCAGTGGGCGGGCATCGTGCCCGACGTGATGCCACTGGCCAAGGGCCTGGGCTCGGGCGTGCCGATTGGCGCCGTGGTAGCGGGCCCCAAGGCCGCCACCGTGCTGCAACCGGGCAACCATGGCTCCACCTTTGGCGGCAATGCGCTGGCCATGCGGGCGGGCGTGGAAACCATCCGCATCATGGAAGAAGACGGTCTGCTGGCCAACGCCGCCACCGTGGGTGCGCACCTCAAAGCCGCACTGCAAAGCGCGCTGGGCAGCCTGCCGGGCGTGAAGGAAGTGCGCGGCCAGGGCCTGATGCTGGGCGTGGAGCTGACCACGCCCTGCGGCGTGCTGGTGGGCCGCGCAGCCGATGCGGGCTTGCTCATCAGCGTCACTGCCGACAGCGTGATCCGCCTGGTGCCGCCGCTGATCCTGACCACCGCCGAGGCCGACGAGATCGTCGCCCTGCTGGCGCCGCTGGTGCAAGCTTTCCTGGCGGAATGACCCCGTCCCACGAGACACCCACGATGAAACACTACCTGCAGTTCAACGACCTCAGCGCCGACGAATACGCCTACCTGTTTGCGCGCGCTGCGGTCATCAAGAAAAAGTTCAAGGCGTACGACAAGCACCACACGCTGGCCGACCGCACGCTGGCCATGATTTTCGAAAAAGCCAGCACCCGCACCCGCGTCAGCTTTGAGGCCGGCATGTACCAGCTCGGCGGCAGCGTGGTACACCTGACCACCGGCGACAGCCAACTGGGCCGCGCCGAACCCATTGAAGACAGTGCCAAAGTCATCAGCCGCATGGTCGACTTGGTGATGATCCGCACCTACGAGCAAACCAAAATCGAGCGCTTTGCCGCCGACTCGCGCGTGCCCGTCATCAACGGGCTGACCAACGAGTTCCACCCCTGCCAGATCCTGGCCGACATCTTCACCTTCATCGAGCACCGGGGCTCCATCGCGGGCAAAACGGTGGCCTGGGTGGGCGACGGCAACAACATGGCCAACACCTGGTTGCAGGCGGCGCAGCTGCTGGGCTTCAAGGTGCATGTGAGCACACCGCGCGGCTACGAAGTAGATGAGAAATTGGCCGTTGGGGCAGGCGGGGCCTGCGCGAGCAGCTATCAATTTTTCAGCAATCCGCTGGACGCCTGCCGGGGCGCCGATCTGGTCACCACGGATGTGTGGACGAGCATGGGCTACGAGGCCGAGAACGAAGCGCGCAAACAGGCTTTTGCCGACTGGTGCGTGGACGCCGAGATGATGGCCGTGGCGCAGAGCGACGCCCTGTTCATGCACTGCCTGCCTGCCCACCGGGGCGAAGAAGTCGAGGCCGACGTGATCGACGGCCCGCAATCGGTGGTCTGGGACGAGGCAGAAAACAGAATGCACGTGCAAAAGGCACTCATGGAATATTTGCTGCTGGGTCGGCAGGCATAAGCCACCAGCGCCCCTTCCACTCCCCCACACAGCGGCTTCGGCCGCTTTTTTGTCCCCATGACCCACCCCTGCCTGACCTGCGGCGCCTGCTGCGCCAGTTTTCGTGTTGACTTTGCCGTGCAGGAGCTGGAGGGCTGCGGCGGGCGCGTGCCCTGCGGGCTGGCCGA
>NZ_JAQUAL010000025.1:0-28227 GCF_028687295.1 Simplicispira sp. | reverse complement strand
ACGGCGCAGACCATATCCTGCGCTGGTCTGCCTGGCGCAGGCGACATCAACGACGGGCGCAGCTGTTCCACTACCGGCGTCGGGGATGCATTCCTCCTGAAGAAAATCTACGGCTGTAGTACTAGAATCCGTGCGCCAGGCCCGGAGTTCATCTGGGCCCGGCAGCGTTCTCAGGGCGGGGCGAAATTCCCCACCGGCGGTATCTGTGGTCTGAAAAGCCCGCAGGAGCCCGCGAGCGCCTGCGGGGCAGTTTTTGACTGGTTCCGCAGGGTCAGCAGATCTGGTGCGATGCCAGAGCCGACGGTCACAGTCCGGATGAAAGAGATCGCGAAATCCATGGCTCCCTGGCGGGCGCCGGCTGGCGGGTGCTTGTGCGCCTGGGGGCCGCGCCATCGTGCCGGGCGCTGTGTTCGCGCGCGCCCTGATTCTGGCCCACCTGTCTTTGGAGACCCCATGAATCAGTTGTCCCCTTCCCCCGTTCTTGCCGCTGCCCCCGTGGCGGTTCACCGTGGCGCCCGTGTGGCCATCATCAGCGCCAGCTGGCATCCGGACATCGTGCACCAGGCGCGTGATGCGGCACTGGCCGAGTTCAAGCGCAACGGCTTGTCGCCGGCACAGATAGCGCTGTTCGATGTGCCCGGTGCGTTCGAGATACCGCTCTTGGCGCGCAAGCTGGCGCGCAGTGGGCGCTACGACGCCATCGTGGCCTGCGCGCTGGTGGTCAACAGCGGTATCTACCGCCACGAGTTTGTCACTGCCGCTGTCATCGATGGCCTGATGCGCGTGCAGCTCGATACCGAGGTGCCCGTGATGTCCGCTGTGCTCACACCGCGAGACTTTCACGACCATGAAGAGCATGTGAGGTTTTTCCGTGAGCATTTCGTGAAAAAGGGCACGGAAGTGGCGCAGGCTTGCTTGCAGACGATGGCGTACCTGCGGGCGCTGGCTTCGCCCACCATGGCGGCTGCACCGGCCACGGCGCCAGGCCAGTAGGAGTAGATGATTTGCTATTGATTAGATAGCTGCTTGCGATGTATTGGTGAGCGCCAGAGGCCTTTTTGGTTAAAAGAATCTGCTGCCGCTTGGGGCGCACGCCACAGGGTTTGCGCCTGGTCTTGGTTCAAGACGCTGCCAGGCGAAATACCGCTACCGCCTGCACCAGTTGCCCTGCCTGTGCCTTCAGGCCCTCGGCGGCCGCAGCGCTTTGTTCTACCAGCGCTGCGTTTTGCTGGGTGGCCTGGTCCATCTCGGTGATGGCCTCGCCCACTTGCGAGACGCCCAGGCTTTGCTCGCTGCTGGCTGCGCTGATCTGGCCCACGATATCGGTGACGCGGCGGATGGAGGCCACCACCTCGGTCATGGTGGTGCCTGCCTTGTCTACCAGCGTGGTGCCCTGCTCCACCCGTTCCACACTTGCGTGGATCAGCGCTTTGATCTCTTTGGCTGCCTCGGCGCTGCGCCCGGCCAGGCTGCGTACCTCGCTGGCCACCACGGCAAAGCCACGGCCTTGTTCGCCAGCGCGGGCTGCTTCGACGGCGGCATTGAGCGCCAGGATGTTGGTCTGGAAGGCAATGCCGTCAATCACGCTGATGATGTCGGCAATCTTCTTGCTGCTGTTGTTGATGCCTTTCATGGTTGTTACTACCTCGGCCACCACGCTACCGCCTTGCACTGCCACTGCGGATGCATTTACCGCCAGCTGGTTGGCCTGGCGGGCGTTTTCGGCGTTGGCCTGCACGGTGGAACTCAGCTCCTCCATTGAGGCCGAGGTTTCTTCCAGCGCGCTGGCCTGCTGCTCGGTGCGTGCTGAGAGATCGTTGTTGCCATGGGCAATGTCGTTGCTGGCGGCGGCCACGCTGTGGGCGTTGTTGCGCACATTGCTCACCACGCGCGACAGGCTCATCTGCATGGCGTACAGGGCGTTGAGCAACTGTGCGATTTCGTCCTTGCCGCGCACTTCGGTAGCGACCGTGAGGTCGCCACTGGCCACCGCCTGTGACACGCGCACGGCGTGGTTCAGCGGCTGCACCACGGTGCGGCTGAAAGCCACTGCGCCGCCCATGCCAAGCGCACACACCACCAGCATCACCACCAGGCTGATGGTGGTAGCGCGTTGCGCCGTGGCGGCCGCGCGCGCTGCCACTTCGCTGCTGGCGGTGGCAATCAGCTCTCCGGCCTGGTCAATCAGCTGTGAGGGTTCGCGGTCCATGCCGGCGACGGCCTTGTCGCCCACCTGCGGGTCGTGGTCGGCCGCCTTGAAGGCTTCAAAACCCGTGCGGTAGGCGGCCCCCATGCGTTGGTGTGCCTGGACAAACTGGGACACACGCTCGCGGCCCTCGCCGGCAGGCAAGGTGGCCAGCAGCTTCTGCGCCTGGTCGCTGATGGACTTTTCCTGCACCTCAAATGCTGTCCAGTAGCGCATGAGCTGTGCTGGGTCTTTGCCGCGCAGAAGCACGTTCTTCCACTCCTGTACCTGCACTTTGAAGTCATTGAGCATGCTGGATGCCAATCGCTCATGCTCGAAGCTCTGCGCCACGGAGGTCTGATATGTGTTGAGCGCCTGGTTCAAGCGGCTGATACCAAACAGCGCCGCTGCCAACAGCAGTAGCAGTGACACGGTAAAGGCCAAGGGAAGTTTGAGGCTGAGCTTCATGGAGGGCGTTCTTGGGTTGAACAGACCGACGCGAGCACAGTGAGCGAAAGTCTCAAGGCCCAGGGGATCCGCCCGAGGTGTGGGTGGCAAACGAGGTGATTGGGGGGGAATGCGTGGATGGGCGCATGAGCATTTTGCACTCAGACACAGGGCAGCAGGGCCGCAGTGAGCGGCCCCGGAGTGTGCGCAAGCAGCTACTGATTCAGGAACGCTTGTTGGCCTGCTGCCCCTGTGCTGCTGCGTCAGCGCCGGTAGGCCAGTCCGATGGATACGCTGTAGTTGTCGGGCTTGATGGCCAGTGGGCTGCGGCGGGCATCACCGCGCAGTTGCGAGTAGCGCACACCGCCCAGCAGCACCCAGTGGTGGTGCAGGTTGTGGCGCAGATCGAGGCCGACCTCGGTGCTGTGCATGCCGCCGCTGGGCGCAAACTGCGGCAGTGCCGTGGTCACGCCCGCTGCCGAGCCGGGCACACCGAAGTAGCTGCGCAGGTAGGTGGTATTGGCCAGGTGTGCGCCCGCCACCAACGCCAGCTCGGTGCCTGGCGCCAGGGTGAACTCGTAGCGTGCGGTGTTGTTGAGTGTGGCACCGCCCTGGCGCCCCAGCACATCCTGGCTCCAGGAGCTGCGCAGCGAGAACTGGCTGTTGACGTCATAGACCAGGCCCAAACGCACGCGCAGGGTGCGGCGCACATCGGGCAGGCCGCGCAGCAAGGGTTCTTCGCTGTTTTTGCGCCCGCCGTCAATGCGCAGCGAGCCGGTCAGGCGCAGGTTGCCGCCCTGGAACAGGCGCGTGCTCAGGCCCGAGGCGTCGCGGGCGTCGAGGTCGCGGTCCAGCAGGGCACCGCCGCCGCCGGTGCTGAGCGTGTAGCGCCCCACCGCCAGCCCGATCACCGGGCGCAGGCCGGTGCTGCGGTCGCTGCCGCCGCTGTAGCTGGCGCTGTTTTCCAGCGTGCCCCCCAGCACCCAGCTAAAGCCTGGCGATGGCTGCGCCGCAGCAGGTGCAACCGCGCCAGTGGCCTCCTGAGAGCAGACCGTGGCAGACAGCGCCAAACCCAGGGTGCCCAGCCCTGCGCGAAAGAGCGTATGTGTGGAAGATTTCATCAGGTGATTATTAACCCGACCATGCAATGGTGCCACTCCAGGCCGTCCACAGCACCACCACGCCAAAGACGATGCGGTACCAGGCAAAAGGCACAAAACTGTGCGAGCTGATGTAGCGCAGCAGCCAGCGCACGCACACCCAGGCGCTCAGGAACGAGAACACCAGCCCCACGGTAAACATGGGCAGATCGGCCAGTGACAACAGTGCCCGCTCTTTGTAGAGGCTGTACACCCCGGCGCCAATCAGCGTCGGGATGGCCAGGAAGAACGAAAAATCGGTCGCCGCCTTGCGCGACAGGCCCAGCAGCATGCCGCCGATGATGGTGGCACCGCTGCGGCTGGTGCCAGGCACCATGGCCAGGCACTGCACCAGGCCCACTTTGAGTGCATCCAGCGCGGTCATGTCATCGACCGAATACACGCGCGTGGCCGTGGGTGGGCGCCGCTCGGCCCACAAGATGACCAAGCCGCCCAGGATGAAGGTGCTGGCCACCACCTCCGGGGTGAACAGATGCGCCTTGATGAGCTTGCCAAAAATCAGCGCCAGCACCACGGCGGGCAAAAAGCCGATGACCACATTCAGTGCAAAGCGCTGGGCCTGGCGCTGGTGGGGCAACTCGATCAGCGTGGCGCGGATTTTTTGCCAATACACCAGGATGACGGCAAAGATGGCGCCGGTCTGGATGGCAATGTCAAACACCTTGGCCTTGGCGTCGTCCATGCCCAGCAAAGCCCCCGCCAAAATCAGGTGCCCGGTGGATGAGATGGGCAAAAACTCGGTCAGTCCCTCGACCACGCCCATGATGGCGGCCTTGACCAGCAAAACAATGTCCACGCGCGTCTTTCCCCGTTGGCTGCGGCAAATAAAAGCGCGGATTATCCGCCCGCCCACCTCCGGTCACACCGCCACTGCGGCATTTCGCGCCACAGCACAGCATTGCGTCGCACAGCCATCGCCACTGCCGCCCTGCCCGGGCACAGTGGGCGCTGTTCAGGCGCTGCCTGCTTGTCTGCCCCCACCAGGAGTCCACCATGCTGCTCGATATCGCCCTGCACCAGCCGCACGTGCTGTTGTCCATCGTCCGTCGCACACCGCTTTGGGTTTGGGGCCTGCTGGTGTCCCTGTTGTGGCTGGGCCTGGGCCAGATGCTGCCGCGCCGTGCGGGGCTGCGCCGTGTTTTGTGGATGCCCGTGGCCATGGCCTTGTTTTCTGCCTACGGCCTGGCTTGGGCCTTCAGCGGCAGCCACGGTGTTGGCGCGGTGGCTGCCTGGCTGCTGGCTGCACTGGCGATGGCCACCGCCAGCCTGCTCTGGCGGCCCCAACCGCCCGCCAGTACGCACTACGACACAGCTGAAGGCCGCTTTCACCTGCCCGGCAGCAGTGTGCCGCTGGGGTTGATTCTGGGCATCTTCTTCACCAAGTACGTCGTGGGTGTGGAGCTGGCCCTGCAACCCCCACTGGCCCATGACAGCACCTTCACGCTGCAGGTGGCTACGCTCTACGGCGTGTTCAATGGCCTGTTGGCGGCGCGCGCTGCACGCCTGTGGCAACTGGCCCGGCAGGCGTCTGCGCCGTGCTGACCCTGCCGCACAATGGCACTTCCCCCCCCGCACACCGGTATGCAGCACTTCGACACCGCTCCTTTTCTGCGCCACGGCCTTGTTTCTGCCTTGCTGTGCTGCGCCATCGCCCTGGCACTGACTGTCTCTGGCCAGGGGGCTTGGGATGTGCAACTGGCGTACTCGCTGGGCATTGGCCTGGTGTCCTGGCTGGTAATTGATCTGGGCCGCGCCTGGCTCACGCGCGCCAGCCACGCGGCCTGGCCCCCTGGCTGGCGCGGGCTGTTGCTTGTCGCGGCAGGTATCAGCGCGGGGTATGTGCTGGGCTCGCTCATTGGCAAGGCCTACAGCGGCAGTGCCCAGTACCTGCCGCACCAGCAGGGCACGGTGTGGCCCTTGGCCATCACCATCGCAGCGGGCGGGGGCGTTTCATTCTTCTTCTACAGCCAAGGCCGTGCCCGCCACCTGCAAGCACGCATGGCCCAGACCCAACGTGATGCCGCTGAGGCACGCCTGCAACTGCTGCAAGCGCAGCTCGAACCCCACATGCTGTTCAACACCCTGGCCACCTTGCGGGTGCTGGTGGCTACCGATCCGGCACGCGCCCACACCATGCTGGACCACCTGATCGCCTACCTGCGCGCCACGCTGGGCGCCTCGCGCGCCGTGCTGCACCCACTGGCCGAGGAATTCGACCGCCTGCGCGACTACCTCGAACTCATGGCCGTGCGCATGGGCCCGCGCCTGACCTATCAGCTTGACCTGCCCGACGCCCTGCGCACGGTGCCCGTGCCTGCCTTGTTGTTGCAGCCGCTGCTGGAAAACGCCATCCGCCATGGGCTGGAGCCGCAGTTGGCAGGTGGCCATATCGCCGTGCAGGCCCGTACCGTTTCCGGCGCCACAGGCCCGTGTTTGCAGTTGCAGGTGGACGACACCGGAGTGGGCCTGAGCGCAGGCGCCCCGGGCACCGCCCACGGCTTTGGCCTGACCCAGGTGCGCGAGCGGCTGGCCACACTGTACGGCGCCCAGAGTGCTCTTGAATTGATAGCTGCTAGCGCAGGTGGCATAAGCGCCAGAGTCACTTTTCCTTTGAAATCTGGCCCACCCGCATGACCCCGCCCCGCGCCCTGATCGCCGAAGACGAACCCTTGCTGGCCGACGCGCTGCGCCACGCCCTGGGCCAGGCATGGCCCGCGCTGGACATTGTGGCCACGGTGGGCGATGGCCTGTCTGCCGTGCGCCAGGCGCTGGCGCTGCGCCCCGAGGTGCTGTTCTTCGACATCCGTATGCCCGGCCAGAGCGGGCTGGAGGCCGCCGCCGAGCTGGCCGATGCCTGGCCCTGCGCAGAAGCGCCTTTTCCGGCCCTGGTGTTCGTGACGGCCTACGACCAGTACGCCGTGCAGGCATTCGAGGCGCAGGCCATGGACTACCTGCTCAAGCCTGTGCAGCCGCAGCGGTTGCAAAAAACTGTACAAAAACTGCAATCAGCCCTTGCCAGCCGTGCGCCAGCAGCTATTGATTTGGAAGCAACCATGGCGCAGCTGCGCCAGTTGCTGGCGGCCACGGCCACGGCCCCTGCGCGCGCTAGCGCCACAGTGGTGCCGCTGACCATGGTGCAGGCCAGCAGCGGCGCACACATTCATTTGGTGGCCGTGCAGGACGTGCTGTACTTCGAGGCGGCAGACAAGTACGTGCGGGTGCTCACCGCCGAGCGCGAGTACCTGATCCGCACCCCGCTCAAAGAGCTTGCGGCGCAGCTCGACGCGCAAGCGTTCTGGCAGATACACCGCGGTACCCTGGTGCGTGCCAGCGCCATCACCACGGTATCGCGCGACGAAGCAGGCCGGCTGCACGTCCATTTGCGGGGCAGACCCGAGAGCCTGGCGGTCAGCCGCCTGTATGCCCACCGCTTCAAGGCCATGTAGCGCCCCACGCTGCGGCCCGCCGACAACCGGCCAGTGGGAAGGGTCGGTCGGTCAACCCGGCAATGCAATCACCTCGTCCCACGGCACGGCTTCCAGCACCTCGTAGTGCGCTACCACCAGGGCGCGGCCCGGCTGGCGTGCGGCGTCGCCCAGGGCGTGTTGCAGGTACCGCACCGAGGGGCGATCCAGCCCGGCGACGGGCTCGTCCAGCAGCGTCAGCGGTGCGCCCGAGGCCAGCGCCGCCGCCATCAGCACCTTGCGTTTGCTGCCCACCGACAACTGGTGCAGCGCCTTGCCCAGGTGCGGCGCCAGGGCAAAGCCCTCGATGTGCGCGGCCAGGGCGGCATCGCTCCAGCCGCTGTACTGGGGGCGCAGGGTCTCGAACCAGGTCTGTGGTGCCAGGGCATCGAGCGCATCCGAGCGCGGGTCTTGCCAAAAAACCTGGCGCTGGTAGGCCTGCGGGGCCTGTGCCCAAGACACCCCCGCCAGCACCAGCGTGCCCGCATCGGCAGCCACCGCCCCGGCCAGCAGGCGCAGCAGCGTGGTTTTGCCGCTGCCCTCGCCGCCCAGCACCAGCGTGGCGCCCGCGCCCACATCCACCGACCAGTCCTGAAAAACCGTGTGCTGCGGATAGCCAAAGCACAAGCCCTCTGCCCGCAACAGCGGCGCTGCGTTGTCCATGAAAACTCCTCGTGTGGTGTTGAAAAAATCATGCCCCGGCACCAGCGCAGGGGCTTTGTCGGACAATGCGCGCCCCGCTATCCACCTCTGCTGACCAGCCCTATGCGACATGACCTGCGCTACCTCGATTTTGACTACAGCGAAGACGGCGAAGGCACCGGCACCTGGGACGCGCTGGCCTCGGTCACGTCCGCGCACTGGAGCGCCCTGCGCGCCGAGCTGCTGCTGGTGCTGGACTGGGCGCACCAGCGCTTTGGGGGCCAGCGCGGCCCCATCGAAGAAGGCGGCGATTGGGATTACGACCTGCAAACCCTGCAAGAAGGTGCCTGCGCGCTGCACCTGCACTACGAGCCTTGCGAGGGATCGGCGGGCCAGCTCCATGCGCACAGCACCGCGCAGCCGCCCGAGCGCTACACGGTGAGCCTCTCGCTCAGTGGCGGCGCGGCGTTTGGGGCCGCTTTGCGCTCGCAGTTCGGGCTCGACTGACGCGCCGCGCGCCCTGGCGGTGCCTGTGTGGGCCATCGCACAGACCGGGTGCGGCAAACAGCGCACTGTGGGCGCCTTCTGGTCTTTTGGAGCCCCTGCCATGTACCCACCACGCCACGCCGCACTGCCCACCGGACACAGGCGGCTGCCATGAGCACCGGCACCAACCGCCTGCCGTGCCTCGATACCGGGGTGGCCGGACTGAACGCGGTGCTGGGCGGGGGCCTGCCTGAGCTGTCTTTCAACCTCATTGCGGGCCCGCCGGGCTGCGGCAAAACCACGCTGGCGCACCAGATGATGTTTGCCATGGCCACCCCCGAACGCCGCGCCCTGTACTTCACGGTGCTGGGCGAGCCGCCGCTGAAGATGCTGCGCTACCAGCAGCAGTTTGACTTTTTCGACCTGGACCAGCTCAACCGCTCCATCCGCTTTGTCAGCCTGGCCGAGGAGGCCGCAGGCGGTGATCTGAACCGGGTGCTCGATCACATCGTGGCCGAAGTGCAGGCCCACGAACCGGCGCTGGTTTTCGTGGACTCGTTTCACTCCGTGGTTCAGACGCCGCCGCATGGCGAGCCCGCACCCATGGGCATGCAGCATTTCGTCCAGAAACTGGGCGTGCTGATGGGCAGCTGGCAGGCCACGACGTTCCTGATCGGTGAATACTTCAGCGAATCAGAGTCCAACCCGGTGTTTACCGTGGCCGATGGGCTGATCTGGCTGCGCCAGTGCGTGCAGGGCAACTCGGTGGTGCGCAAGATGGAAATCATGAAAATGCGCGGCCAGGTCACCCTGCCGGGCCTGCACACGTTTCGCATCAACAGCACGGGCGTGCAGGTGTTTGCGCCGTCGCCGCACCAAAACCCCAGCCCACCCCTTCCTGCGCAGGCGCGCAGCGACCGGGTGACCATGGGCGTCCCCGGTCTGGACGCCATGATGGGCGGTGGCCTGCCCCGGGGCTACTCGCTGCTGGTGGCGGGGCCGTCGGGCTCGGGCAAAAGCATTCTGGCCTCGGCCTTCCTGGCCGAAGGTGTGCGCCAGGGCGAAACCGGCGTCATCGCCGCTTTTGAGCAACGCCCCCACCGCTGGCGCGACACGGTGCTGACAGCGCTGATCGATAGCGGCCAGGTGGGCGTGGTGGACACCCGGGTGGATATGTTGTCGGTGGACGAAATCGCGCAGCTGCTCATCACCGAAATCCACCACCTGCGCGCCAGCCGGGTGGTGATCGATTCGCTCTCTGGTTTTGAGCTGGCGCTGGCACCCACGTTCCGCGACGATTTTCGGGGGGCGCTGTCGCGCATGATGGCCGCGCTGGCCAGCACCGGTGTCACGGTGCTGATGACTTCGGAGCTGGAAGACCGCTACAACGACCTGCGCTTCAGCCCGTATGGCGCCGCCTTTCTGACCGACGCCATCATCGTGCAGCGCTATGTCGAACTCGACAGCCGTTTGCAGCGCGTGATGGCCGTGGTCAAGGTGCGCCAGAGCAGCCACTCCAACGCCCTGCACCTGTTCCACATCGACGCGCAGGGCCTGCAAATCGGCGCCCTGGTGCCCGACCGAGAAGGGCTGCTGGGCGGCCAGCCCTCGCGCCGCTGAGATGCACCACCGGGCCACGGCCCCGGCGCAAGCACCGCAGCAGGCATATTTTTATGCGTCAAATATGCCTCCAGCGCTTGCTGGTATTGCGCAACCAGCTATTAAATAAATAGCAATTATCTGCGCCATGTCCCGCCTGCGCAGACCCTCTCAAGCGCTGGCGGGCGGGTTATGGGGGGGCGCTTGCAGCACCACATGGGAGCTGGCGTTACCGGCCTGCGCCAGCGACAGCCACTGGCCTGCCTCCAGCCGCTGGGCGCCTTGCGCCAGGGCGCACTCCAGCGCGGGGGTGGCATGGGTGTTGCAGACGATGAACACGTGGGTGCGATCGTTGCGGCGCAGCGTCAGTGTGGCCATCGGCCAGTGCGATGGCAGGCCCGGCACGATGCAGACGCTGCCTGCGCGCACGCGCAGGCCGCAAATGGATTCGATGGCGGCGCGGTGCATCCACGCCGCCGCACCGGTGTACCAGCTCCAGCCGCCGCGCCCCACGTAAGGCGCGTGGGTATAGACGTCAGCGGCCATCACATAAGGCTCCAGCCCGTAGGCCGGGCTTTGCTGGGGATCGGCCCAGCGGTGTGCTGGACTGAGCTGCGTAAAGGTGCGAAAGGCCCCGTCGGCATCGCCCAACTGGGCCTGGGCCATCAGCTTCCAGACGCCTGCGTGCGCGTACTGGCCGCCGTTCTCGCGCACGCCGGGCGGGTAGGCCTGGATGTAGCCCGCATGGGGCACGGACTGCTGTAGCGGCGGCTCCAGCAGGCGGTTGAGGCCGTGGGCATCATCCACCAGCCAGCGCGCCACCGAGGCCATGGCCATTTGCTGGCGCTCGGGCGGGGCGACGCCCGAGAGCACGCTCCAGGCCTGCGCGATCAGGTCGATGCGGCACTCCAGGGCGCTGTGGGTGCCCAGGGCCGTGCCATCGTCGAAAAAAGCGCGCTTGAACCATTGCCCGTCCCATGCCGGGCCTTGCAGCGCGGCGCGCCAGCCCTGGGCGGCGCTGTGCCAGCGGGCCACGCGCTGGTTGTCGCCGCGCGCCTGCGCCAGGGGAGAAAAGTCTTCCACCAGGCGGCACAGGAACCAGCCCAGCCAGACCGACTCGCCCCGCCCCTGGTCGCCCACATGGTTCATGCCGTCGTTCCAGTCGCCGCTGCCCATCAGTGGCAGGCCGTGCAGGCCCACGGCCAGGCTGTGGTCGATGGCGCGGGCGCAGTGCTCGTACACGCTGGCCTCGTGCGCGCTGACCTGGGGTTCGTAGTAGGCATCCTGGGCGCCAGCGGGCAGGGGTGGGCCGTCCAGAAAAGGCACGGATTCTTCCAGCAGCGCAGCGTCGCCACTGACTTGCACGTAGTGCGCGGCAGCGTAGGGGAGCCAGAGCAAATCGTCGCTGCAACGGGTGCGCACCCCGGCACCGCCGGGCGGGTGCCACCAGTGCTGCACATCGCCTTCCACAAACTGGCGCGAGGCGGCCAGCCGCAGTTGCTGGCGCAGCAGCTGGGGCGCCGTCACGGCCAGAGCCATGGCGTCCTGGAGCTGGTCGCGAAAACCGAAGGCCCCACCCGCCTGGTAAAAGCCCGCCCGCGCCCACAGCCGGCACGCCACCGTCTGGTACAGCAGCCAGTGGTTGGTCAGTGCATTGAACAGCGGGTCGGGCGTGTCCACGACCACGGCGTCCAGCAGCGCCGCCCAGCGCTGGCGCACCATCGCCTCGCGCGCCAGAACACCTTGCTCCAGGCACACACCGGCCAGCGCCAGCGCGCCCGCCCGGGTGGGTGCGTGCCCCAGCACAAAGACGCAGCCATGGATCTGGCCCGGCTGCAGCGTGGTCGAGGTGCTGGCCGCAGCGCAGGGGTCCAGCCCCGGGCCAGCGCGTGCCCCCAGGCGGTCAGGAAAAACGCGCTGGCCGCGCGCATCAAACAGCTCGCGCCGGTCGCATGTCCAGTCGCGCAGCCGGGCGCCAGCGGGGCCGTCGCTGTGCAAAACCAGAAAGGCGGTGCTGCCGCCCCAGCCGCCGTGGGCATCGCATTGGGTGGCCAGCAGCACGTCGGTGGGTGCGCTGGCGCTGCCGGGCAGGCGCTGCATCGCTGTGTCCACCGATTGGCGGTCGGTGCGCTGCGTGCCCAGCAGCCACTCCAGCGTGCCGATGGTGCGCAAATGCACCACCCGTGGCCCCAGGTTGCACAGCACGATGCGCACCTGCTTGAGCGACTGCACCGCATCCACACACCAGGTGGCGCTGATCTCCACGCCCCCGCGCCGGTGGCGAATGGTGGTGGTGCCGCGACCATGCTCAACGCCGTACTCGGTCTCGGCGCAGCCTGCGCCAGCGCCCAGGTTCCAGACCTCGTGGGTGTGCAGGTCTTGTACATAAAAGTTCTCGCCGCCGGGATCGGCCACGGGGTCGTTGGACCAGGCGGTGAGCTGTTGCAGGCGGCTGTTGCCTGCCCAGCTGTAGCCCGCACCCGCCTCGGAGATGTGCGCGCCAAAGTCGGGGTTGGCCAGCACGTTGATCCAGGGCCGGGAGGGGCGCCGTGTGGCCGATACCGAGAAGCGAAAGCTGCCACTGGCGCTATCGAACTGGCCCTCGGGGGGCTGTTCGGCCACAGCATCCACCCACAGCGCCAGGCTAGCGCCGCTCTTGCCCGTGCGTTCGGCCAGGCTGGCGTCGTGCCACTGCACCAGTTCTGCCACATGGTGCGACAGGGGCCTGCCGTCGGCGCTCAAGCGCACGCGCGCCAACCGGCGCAACGTGGCCTGCTCCAGCGGCGCCAGATCACCCAGGTGCAGCACCTGCAAGCCGCAGGTGCGCGCCGGCACTGCCGCCGCCACATCGGCGGTGTAGCTATCGCGCTGCGCCAGCAATTGCATTTGCACGGGCATCAGGTAAGACCAGGGCTCGGCATTGAGGATGACCACGTCGCACGTCAGCGCACCCCACGTCCACAGCCGCAGCCCCTGGGTCAGTGCGTGAACCAACCGCACACCGTGCAGGGCCGCGATATCGACCACGATCAGGGGCCGCTCGCCTGAGAGGCCAAAGCGCCACAGGGTGCGCCGGTCGCATGACAGCTCGCAGGTGGCCGTGCCAGTGGGCGCTTCGGGGCGGGAATGCAGCAGGGCCAGCACGGTGCTCAGGGTTTGCAGGGCCTGGCGCTCTTCGCCGGGCAGGGCCCAGTCGCGCTGCCGTGCCTGGGCGAAGGTGGCCGACATCAGCGTGGAGCGCTCGATGACCGAGGGCTGGCGGTAGCGGTCGACCAGCGTTTCCAGCGCCGCCCGTTGGGTTGCGGCGGCGGTGGCAAACGTGGTCTGAACGCTGGCGTGGGCGGGCACCGTGATCTGTATGCACAGCGATGCCACCGGATCGAGCCCTGTGTGCGCCTGCGCTGTGCCCGGCTGCGCTGCTCCGTGGTGCGCCCGGGGGTGGGCGGCATCGCGGTTGCGCCCCAGCCAGGCGGCCCGGTCGGCTTGTGCCCGCACCCGCACCAGCGGCTGGTTGGTATGGGCAATGAAATGCACGGCATGCACAGCGTCCTGGCCATCCACATGGGGTTTGCGCACCAAGTACAGCGCCTGGTCGGCGCCATCCCAGTCTGCGCTGACAAACAGGTTGGCGAACGCCGGGTGGGCCTCATCGGTACGGCTGCCCAGAAGAGACACCTCCCACATCGACACCACATCGACGGTCATCGTTTGCGCCGAGGTGTTGTGCAGCTCCACGCGGCGCAGCTCGATGTCGTCTTCGGGGCTGACCCAGACGGTGCAGCAGGTGTGCAGATCGCTCCAGCGGGCGCTCAGGCAGGCGTGGTCGCTGTGGAACGATGCCTGGTAATGCGCCTGCGCATCGGGCGCGGGATGCTGCGTCAGGGACACGGGGGCAGCACGGCCACTGGCGGTGTGGCGGCGCAGGTAGAAGAAAGTGCCATACGCATCGCGCAGCGCATCGTCGCGCCAGCGGGAGACGTCAGCCCCGGCAAAGCGGCTCCAGCCCGCGCCGTTGGCCCGCAGCGCCACGCTGTAGCGGCCATTGGACATGAGCAGTGTGGGCTGCAAGGCGCTCTGGCCGGGCACGATGTCGCGCACCGCAGGCGCAGGCGCCAAGGCCGGTTGGCGGATGCAGTGCGGTATGGGCTCCGGCGCTGGCAGTCTGGAGACTTCGCGTGGTACGCGCTCTTGCAGCAGTGGCGCCACCGCTTCCCAGCGTGCATCCGCCATCGTCCAGCGCCGGGGCGCTCCATCGAGCAGCACGTTCGCCAGCGCCACCAGGGCCATGCCCTGGTGGTGCGACATGAAGGCATGGACGGGGGTGCAGGCGCTGCCTGCGGTCTGGCGCTCGGGGGTGAAGTCCAGCGCTTCAATGAAGCCCATATCGGCACGCGCTTGCAATTGCTCCAGCCGACGCAGGTTGGCCACGGCGGCACCCGGCGCAAACATGGCGGCCAGAAGGGTGGCGTAGGGCGCCACCACCAGTTCGTCGGGGGGAGTGCGCCGCAGCGCCAGGCGCGCTACGCCCTGGGGTGCGTATTGGTAGGCCAAAGTGTGGTCGGTGGCGGCGTAGGCCGATTCAGACAGCCCCCAGGGCACACAACGCTCGTGGCCAAAGCGCTGCTGCGCGTGTATGGCGGCATGGGCAGCGCTGGCCAGCGCGCTGCCAGCGGGTTCATCGAGCACCAGCGCAGGCATCAGGTACTCGAACATGGAGCCCGACCAGGAGCGCAGGCCCGCCTGGCGGCCCGCCGCATAGAACGGACGCCCCAGCGCAATCCAGTGGGCGACTGGCACATCGCCCTTGGCAATGGCCCACAGGCTGGCCAGGCGGGACTCGGAGGCCAGCAGGTCGTAAAAGCCCTTGTCCAGTTGCTGCTCGTTCACCCGGTAGCCGATGTGCAACAGCCGCCTGCATGGGTCGTAGAGGAAGCCGAACTCGGGCGCCTCGGCCAGTCGGCGGCACTGCACAGCCAATAAATGCAGGCGCTGCGCCTGTGCGGCGTCGCAGGTGGGGGGGCTTGCGTCGGCTGCTTCGGTGCAAGCACCCGCCAGCGCCAGCAGGTGGCCACACAGGTTGCCGCTGTCCACGCTGGAGACGTAGGCCGGTGGCAAAGGTGCCAGGGTGGCGGTGTCATACCAGTTCAGAAAATGCCCCCGGTGGCGCTGCAAGGTGGCCAGGGTGGCCAGGGTGGCCTCGCAGCGTTGCAGCAACTCAGCCGTGCTGATCCACCCGAAGTGCCGCGCGCAGGCCACCGACAGCAGGTACAGGCCGATGTTGGTGGGCGATGTGCGCTGCGCCACCATCATGTGCGGCACGGTCTGCACGTTGTCGGGTGGCAGGTGGTGGTTTGGTGCGCCCACGTGGCGCTCGAACAGGCGCCAGGTGTCGCGCGCCACGCCCTGCAAATAGGCACGGTCTGCCACGCTGGGCGCACTGGTGCAGGCTGTTTTCCAGGGCCGACTGCCCGCCCATATCCACAGCGCAGCGCCCGCCCACAGCAGGCACACCGCTGTGGCCAGCAGTGGCCACGGCGTGCCAACCCACCACAGCCCGCCCCAGAGCGCCAGTGCAGCCAGGGCCACGGGGGCGTGCCGCCGCGCCAGTCCCTGCAATGTGTGCTGCACGCTGGCCTGCGCACTGGCGGCGGTGGTCCAGCGCAGCAACCCCCGGCGGCTGATGGTGGTGCGCCACAGGGCCGTGGCGATGGCGTGGGCCAGCAGCAGGCCCTGTTGCAACAAGGTGGCCAGGTTCCAGCACGCGCTGCCCAGAGCCCGGGCCACATCGGCCAGGGCCAGCCTGAAAAACCGCCCCAGTGCCACGTCGTCATGGGACGGCGCCAGCCCGGCCACGGCGCCCAGCAGGGGGCCGGCGGCAAAAGCAGCGGCCACCAAGGCCAGTGCCCCCCAGGGCGATACCGCCCCACTGGCCAGACTGGCCCACAACAACAGCACCGACATCGGCGCCACCAGGGAGCGGCGCAGGTTGTCCAGCATCTTCCAGCCGTGGATGGTGCGCAGGCCAAAGCGGCGCCATTGCAGCAGCACCGGCCAGAGCTGCCAATCGCCGCGCGTCCAGCGGTGTACGCGCGAGGAGGCCACGTCGGCGTGCAGCGGCGCATCCTCCATCAGGGTGATGTCGCTGACACCACCGCAGCGCGCCACCGAACCTTCCAGCAAGTCGTGGCTGAGGATCTGGCCCGTCGGCAATCTGCCCGACAGCACTGCGTGGACTGCGGTCACGTGCAGCAGGCCTTTGCCAGAAAAAGTGCCCTCGCCAAACACATCCTGGTACACCTCGGATGTGGCGGCGCTGTACGGGTCTACACCGCATTGCCCGGCAAACAGCCAGTGAAAAGGGGTTGCGGCCTGCGGTGCAGGCAGCGGTGTGGTCAGGCGCGGCTGCAAGATGCCGTGGCCCGCCACCACGCGGCGCCGGGCCGTATCAACGCGCGGATGGTTGAGCGGGTGCGCGGCCACGCCCACCAAGGCGCGCAAGGCACCAGGGGGCAGGCCGGTGTCGCTGTCGAGCGTGACCACGTAAGGCGTTGTCCGTGCCAGGCGCGAGCACGCCCCCAAATCCATGAACGGCCAGGCCGTATCGGCGGCCAGCACCTGCACCAATTGCTCCAGCTTGCCGCGCTTGCGCTCCCAGCCCATCCAGCATTGCTCGCTGTCCGACCAGCGGCGTTCGCGGTGCAGTAGCAAAAACCGCCGCCCCAGCGCCAGCGGGGCAGCGCTGTGGCGCAGCTCCAAGGCATCCAGAGCCGCTTGTGCGGTTTGCAGCAGCGCCGCATCGCCCGGGGTGTGCGGCGTACTGGCGTCGGCAAAATCACTGAGCAAGGCAAATTGCGCCTGCGGCTCCCGGTTGGCCAGGTAGTGCAGTTCCAGCTGGCGCACCAGCGCCTGCACACCAGCGCCATCGCCCAGCATGCAGGGGATGACCACCAGCACGCGATGCTCTAAAGGAATGCCCTCTGCCAGCGCCAGACGGGGCAGGCGTTGTGGTGGCAACGACTCGCTGATCAGGCGGTTCACCACGGCCATCACCGCTTCGCTGGCGGGCCAAAAAGCCAGCAAGGCCCACGCCAGCCACATGCCCTCCGAACCCTGCAAGCCAGACTGCTGCGCCAGAAACCAGGCCGTCAAACCCAGACTGCCCAGAACCACCGTGCCCATATACGCCGACAGGGCCCAAGGCTGCCATTGCACCCGCCAGGGCCACTGCATTGCACGCCCCAACCCCAGTGCCCGGTGCAGTGCCGGTGCCCCGGGGCCCTGGAGCCAATACCCGGGCGCTTCCTGGGGCGATGCGGCCACAGGCTGCGCTGGCGCTTCTGTCGCAAGGGGCGGCGGTGCGGGGGGAGATTGCATCAGCGCCAGCAGGGCATCGGCCACTGCCAGTTCGCTGTGGCTGCTGCGCCGGGCCAGGCGCTCGATGGCGTGCAGGCTTGCATCCTGGGTGTCCTCGCGCTCCGCCTGGAACAGGGGCGAGGCGCCCATGCGGCGCACCAGCACGCTGGTGCCCGCAATCAGCTGACGCCAGTCGGTGTCGGCCAAACGGCGCAGCGAGGTGATGGCATTGCGCACGCTCAGGTCATCGGCGGCCTGTTCGGCCTGCTGTTGCACCTGCGCGCTGGCGGGCTCGGGGCACAGCGCTGCAACTGCCTGGCGCACTGCGTCCAGTGTGCTGTCGGACACACCGGGTGCAGGCGTGCCGGTATCGGTGCGCAGCCGTTGAAGGATCTGCAACGCAAAAATGCGGCCCACGCCCCGCAAACGCATCACCTCCATCACGGCCTGCACATCGGTGATGGGAGAGCGGCTGCTGGCGCACAGCCCGTCGCACCACTGATTGGCCCACGCATAAGCAGCCTGGGCCGTGGCCAGGCGCTCGGACAGGCGGCGCAGGTTTTCAATCAGCACCACGCGCAAGGTGGTGGGCAAGGCCCACAGCTCGCCCAGGGTGAGTTCGCGCGTCTCCTGGTAGGCGTTCAGGAAATGGGCCAGCAAAGACGCGTCAAAGGCGCTATCGGTGTGGGCCACAAACGCCCACGCCACGCCGTACACGCGCGGCAATCCTTCCAGGTGCGCCTCTACCAGCACTGGCAAATCGCGAAAGTAGCGCCGGGGCAGACCGTCGTGGATTTCTTTGACCTGCGCCATCACGACGCTGAAGTTGTCCATCAGCCAATCGCCTGCCGGGCTGACATGGTGGCCCGCGCTTTCCTGCAAGGCGATGTAGGCGTGCGCCTCGCGCAGAACGCGGATGTTGTCTTGCAAGCGTGGAAAAAACGGCGCTGCACGGGCATTGACCCGGGCTGGGTGCGCCTGCCCCAGGCTGCGCCCGTGCTGGGCAAAGCGCGTGGCGCCGAAGATCTCTGCCCGGATGGGCGTCTCCACAGCGCCGCGCGCAGGCTCCAGAAGGGCCAGCGCCTCGGAACCCACAGAGGGCACCCAGCGCAGCTGGGCCGATTTTTTCACGCTGGCATGGCGCTCAAAGCGGCCACCCCGCGCTGACCCAGCCCAGCGCGGTTACCAGCACCATGCTGGTGACAAACCGTTGGCCCCAAAATCCGTGGAGCACTTCGGCAACGCACCCTATGCGGTGCCGCAGTCCTCCGGACTGCACACACTGGCGCAGGTGCTCGGGCAACTGCGCCGGACTGACTACAGACAAAGATGGCGGCGACTGGATGGACATGGCAACTCCTTGGGCTGTGGCAAAGGTGGCAGGATTGCGCACTGCTTTGATGCTAGGAGCCGCTGCTTGTGGCGCCTGTCGGACAAGGTGCCGGGTCGGTGAACGCCTGTACGGGCAGTAACCAACCGTAGACCCGTGCCTGCGCTCACCATGAAGCACTCGCGCTCGGGGTGTGGCGGTGCAGGTAAGCGTAGGTAATTGCATCGGCCAGACTGTCACAGTGAAAAGCGCCATAGGCGTACATCCCTGCCTCAAAGACGATGCCCAGTGCTGCCATGCACTGCCTGTCCAGCGCACCCGGTGGCGCAGCCGGTACGGACTCCATCGCCTCCGGTACTTGCGCCAGCGCGGTGCCTGCCACCTGGAACCGTGCTGGCGGTTGCAATGCCGCGACCAGTTGCGCATGGCGACCCCGGGCCAGTCCATCGACCCAGCGCACACGCACTGGGGCCAGCGCATAGCCCACCTCCGTGCGGGCCCAGGCAGACTGCGCCAAGGCAGCGGGCGGCATATGGATCGGTGCTTTCCCGGCCAGGAGGGCGTCCTGTGGCACAGCCACGCGCCGACAGGGTTTTGGGTGTTCAAACAGTGCGTACATAGCAACCTCTCCGGGATACAAAACCGACGAATTGGCGAACCGAGACAACGGCCCCCCAGCCCAGCAAGATAGGTGCCCAGCCCCGGGCCGTCTGTACGCCAGGTCACATTGCCAGCACACAACGGCGTAGGCCACACCTATACTCATTGCGGTGATTCGCCACAGACGACGGTCACCGTCCCCGTGGTTCCACAGGGCCGACTGCACCGGAGACTCGCATGGCCCCTCCCTCTGACCCGCGCACCAATCGCCTGCTGGCGGCATTGCCCCCCCCTATTTGGAAACGCTGGCTGGCGCAGTTGGAGCACATCCCCATGCCCTTGGAAACCGTGCTGTACGAATCGGGGGCCAAGCTGCGCCATGTGTACTTTCCCACCACGTCCATCGTCTCTTTGCTCTATGTGATGGAGAACGGCGCTTCCACAGAAATCGCCGTGGTTGGCTATGAGGGCATCGTCGGCATCTCGTTGTTCATGGGGGGCGATTCCACCCCCAACCGCGCGGTGGTGCAAAGCGCTGGCGAGGGCTACCGGTTGCCCGCGCCAGTGATGATGCAAGAGTTCAACCGCGCTGGCCCCGCCATGCACCTGCTGCTGCGCTACACCCAGGCGCTGATCACGCAGATGTCGCAAACGGCCGTGTGCAACCGCCACCACTCCCTGGACCAGCAGCTGTGCCGCTGGTTGCTGCTGAGCCTGGACAGGCTGCCCAGCAACGAGCTGGTGATGACGCAAGAGCTGATTGCCAACATGCTGGGCGTGCGCCGCGAAGGCGTGACCGAGGCGGCCGGGCGCCTGCAAAAGGCCGGGCTCATCCACTACCGGCGCGGCCACATCACGGTGCTCGATCGCCCCGGGCTGGAACTGCGCACCTGCGAGTGCTATGGCGTGGTTAAGCGCGAGTACGACCGCCTGCTCGGGCCTGACCCAGCGCACGCAGCCAACCCAATTCCATGGCGCTACACGGGCGCTGCACCCCACCGCGAAATATCGGGATAATTCGGGCTCCAGCGCCCGCTGCAAAAGCGCTGCAAGCTATCATTTTTATACTCCACCATCCCATGACAGACCACTACGCCGCCCTCGGTCTGGGCAGCGATGCGTCGCTGGCAGACATCAAAAAAGCCTTCCGCCAGAAGGCCTCGCTGCACCACCCCGACAAAAACGACGCTGCCGATGCCGCCGAGCGCTTTCGGGCCGCGCAGCAAGCCTACGAGGTGCTGTCCGACCCCGTACAGCGCCAGGCCTACGACGACAACCGCCGCCGCAACCTGCTGGACGACCCGCTGGAGACAGCGCAGCAGATCTGGCAGTCCTATTTCAAAAACATTCTTCCGCCATGAACCTCTCCCCTTTTTTCCGCAACCTGCGCTCGGCTTACCAGGCCGAACTCGATGACCTGACCCAAGACTCCGAGGGCAAAAACGTGCTGCGCAAACGCCTGGCCGACAAGCGCAAGGAAATCGGTTTTCTGGCGCAGATGATCGAGCTGAGCCCCGAAATGGTGGCTGTGGTGTTCCACCAGGGCTTTCGTTTCACCACGCCTGCCGCGCTGGACAAGCTGGTGGGCCTGCAACCCAGCGCCTTCCCCGACTGGGCTGCGCTCAGTGGCGCCGTCACCCTGGAGCCCTGGGCGCAAAGCCTGGCCGACGTGGTGCTGCGCGAGCCTGGCGGCAACCGCTTCATGGCAGTAGCCGCGGGCCTGGAATACCTGCAACACCACCCGCGCATGGCCCAGGCGCACCACGCTGAAACCGACGATGCCCCTGAAGAAGATGGCGATGACGACGCCACCCCGCTGAGCGCCGACGACGACACCGGCCCGCAAAACGACCACACCCGCGAAGAAGCGGGCGCCGACTGGCTGGCCGACCAAGGCTTTGACCGCAAAGACTAAAGAGATCTGCCCCATGAGCCATCTTGCCCTCATCACCAAAACCCAAAGCCTGATTGCCGCTGGCGACATCGTGGGCGCCGAATACGCGCTGGCCGAGCTGGCCGACACCGAAGGCGACCACGCCCTGATGGAAGTGCTGGAGCAGCTGCCGCCCAAAGACATCCTGGCCGTCATCCGCGAGTACGACGACTCGAAAAACTCGGTGGTCAACCTGCTGGTCACGCCCGAGCAGTTTGCCCGTGCCCTGGTGCTGGAGAAACAGTACAAAGACCTCACCCACAGCCACCTGCGCGGCATGGTCAACGCCATCATCTTCCGCAGCGATGCCCAGCCGCTGGAGTTTCTGGAGGCCATTGGCAACATCGAAGGCGGCAGCGAAGCCCTGGCCAACTACTTTGCCGAAAAATGGAGCCGCATCGAGGCCTTTGCCCGCACCGGCCACTTTGACACCTTCGAGGACGATGGCGCCATGCTCAGCGACGAGGAGCTGCGCGCCTCGGCTCACGTGCGAGCACACATCACGCAGGAAGAAGTGGCCGACAGCGACTGGATGGAGCTGGCCTGGCTGCTGCGCTACGAATGCCGCGACCTGTTCATTGAAATGCTGCTGGTGCTGCGTGCCAAGGCCCGCGCCCATGACCTGGGGCTGGACGAAGAAGATCTGCCCGAAGATGACGGCAAGGTCGAGACCAGCGACACCGACCGCGGCAAGGCCACACCGGCCGCCCGCGATTCGGACGAGGAATCGGCCATTTGAGGGGCGCCGCCATGTCCACACCCTCTTTGGTTTCTGCCACGGCGCTGTCGCTGCACGACGCGCGACCGCTGTTTGAGAAAGCCCTGGCCTATGGCGTCCAGCACGGCATCATCGGCGCCGACAAGCTGCGCGCCATCAACACCGAGGCGCCCAAGGGCATGGTGCAGATTGCCCGCTACTTTGGCAGCGAGCACCTGCGCCCCGAACTCGAAAAAGCCCGCGATCGCATCGTCAATCTGGTCAGCCTGTACCTGCAAGAGACCACGGGCGGCGACCTGGCCGCAGCGGCGCAGGCACTGCGCGACCACAGCCTGCTGTCGCGCTCCAAGGGCGGCTCGGAGCTGTTGAAAAAGCTCATCGCCATGCCGCAAAACAGCCACTTCGGCATGCACGAGCGCGAGGGCTTCACGGACGAGCACATACCGCAGCTGGCCAAGTGGTCGCTCAAAAGCCACGCGGAGTACCGTGCCGAACTGGCCCAGCGTTTGCCCGTGCAGCACACCATCGAGGCAGCGCTGTGGCTGGCCGAGCGCTTCGGTCTGGGCGCCGACGACCTGGAAGAAGCAGGCACCGATGCCGAGGCCGTCATCCGCACCGCCCTGCTGCTGCACAGCCTGGCGCCCAGGGCACAGGAGTGGCCTGATACGGTGGCGTTTGACGCTTTGGTGGGCAAGCTGCGCACCCACACCGGGGCGCTGGCGCTGCCCTTGCCCGCGCAATTCCCCGCCGGACTGCGCGATGCCGTAGCGCCCGTGCGCGCCAGCGTACTGGCCGACCTGCCGCGCCTGCGCGATGCCAGCCAGAATCTGCACGCCCTGCTGCGCACCCCGGCCTTCAGCGGCCACTACTTCTGGCTGGAAGACCCGCTGGCCGAAATCGACCACTACCACCACAGCCTGGATGACGCGGAACACCACGGTCACAGCACTGCAACGCCCCCGGGCAGCGGCAGCAAGACTTGGCAGCGCGTCACCCAGGGACAGCGCGATGAGCACGCCCTGCTCACGCTGTTTTTGTACCTGGCGGTGGGCGCGCCCAAGCGCTATGTGCCTGCCGACAAAACCGTGCTGACCGAGAAGGCCGCGCTGGCCTTGCTGCGCTCCATCCAGCAGCGCGGCCTGCACCCTGAGCAGGCCACAGCCTTCATCCGCCAGCACGCGCCCGCTGCCCACCAAGAGGCCTACTGCACCCTGTGGCAACACTTTGTGCAGGAGTCGCGCCAGACATTGTGCGGCGACCACTACGGCCAGCGCCAGGAAGCCCTGGCCTTGCTGCGCCGGGAGTGCCATGTGCTGGGTTGACAGCCGGAGTACCTTGATATGCCCACTTTCCAGATGCCAGCTGCCCTTGGCTCTTCACTGACCTTGGCAGCGTGCTGGTGCGCTCTCTCGGGGGCAGCGCTGGCGGCGCCCGTCACGCTCTCGCCCTTCATCAAGCTGGACCAGTTCGGCTATCTGCCGGGCATGCGCAAAGTGGCCGTGATTGCAGACCCGCAGGCGGGGGCCAATGCCAGCCAGCGCCTGCCGCCGGGCACGGGCACAGCGCCGTACCAGGTGCGCCGCTGGGCGGATGACGTGGTGGTGTTCAGCGGCCCCGTGCAGCTCTGGAACGGCGGCGCCACCCACGCCCAGTCGGGCGACCGGGGCTGGAGCTTCGATTTTTCCGGGCTGCAGGCCAGCGGGTCGTACTACCTCTACGACCCGGTGCAGCGGGTGGGTTCCGGGCGCTTCGAGATCAGCGAGCAGGTGTATGCCCCGGTGCTGCGCCACGCCATGCGCACCTATTTTTACCAGCGCCTGGGCCACGCCAAGGTGCCGCCCTACGCCGATCCCCGCTGGACAGACGCCAGCAGCTACGACGGTGCAGGCCAGGATCGCTTTGCCCGCAGCCGCTGGGCCAAAAACGACACGGCCACGGCCCGCGACCTGCATGGCGGCTGGATGGACGCGGGCGACACCAACAAATACACCACGCTGGCGCAAAGCGCCGTGCTGCAACTGCTGGACGCCTACCGCTTTCATCCGCAGGCGTTTGGGGACAACTTCGGCATTCCTGAATCGGGCAACGGCGTCAGCGACCTGCTCGATGAAGTGCGCTGGGAGCTGGATTTTCTCCAGCGCATGCAGGACGCCACCGGCACCCACGGGTTGCTGCTGAAAGTGGGCACCGACAACCACAACGGCACCTCGCCCCCCAGTGCCGACACCCGTGCGCGCTACTACCTGCCGGAATGCACCAGCGCCACGCTGGCGGGCAGTGCCATGTTTGCCGCTGCCGGGGTGGTGTACCAAAGCGTGCCATCGCAACGGGTCTATGGCAGTGCCCTGACCGCCCGCGCCGAGGCCGCCTGGGCGCGTGCCCAGCACACCACGGCCGATTTTTCGTCCTTCGAAACCGCCTGTGATGATGGCGACATCAAAGCAGGCGACGCCGATGTTGACGCTGCCGGACAGCGCCAGAGCGCGCTGCTGGCCGCCATTTATCTGTATGAGGCCACGGGCAAATCCACGTACCGGGATTTTGTGGAGAGCCAGTACACCCGCATTGCCCCGACCAGCAGCACCTGGTGGGGGCCTTACAACCAACCCGTGCAGGTGGCGCTGCTGCGCTATGCCCGCATGGGCGGCGTCAGCGACAGCGTGGCCCAGGCAATCCGCGCCCAGAAGGCGGGCCAGAACAGCGTCATGTCTGTTCAGGACGACCAGGCTGGCACCGACCTCTACCGCGCCCACGTGCCCGATGCCCAGTACCACTGGGGGCACAACGCTGTGCGCGCCAACGTGGGCAATCTGAACCTGGACTTTCCCGGTTTTGGTATCCACAGCGACAACGCGGCGCAGTACCGTGCCATTGCCCACCAGCACCTGCACTGGCTGCACGGTGCCAACCCGCTGGGCCTGGTGATGTTGTCCAACATGTCGGGCGCGGGCGCAGAAAAGTCGTTGCAAGAGATCTACCACACCTGGTTCGACCACGGCACGGTCTGGGACAACGCCCAGACCTCGCCCAGCGGCCCGCCGCCGGGTTACGTCAGCGGTGGCCCCCACCGCAGCTACACCGGCACCGTGGCAGGCATCAACAACCAGCCGCTGCAAAAAGCCTACAAAGACTGGAACACAGGCTGGCCCGAAAATTCCTGGGAGCTGACCGAGCCGGCCATCTACACCCAGGCGGCCTACGTCCAGTTGCTGGCGCGCAGCACACTGCCGGTAACGGCCACGCAGCAGCCACTGCCCAGCGCGGGCCCCGGCCTGGTGTTGTACGACGATGCCCTGGCCAGCGATTGGGAAGACTGGTCGTGGGGCGCACAGCCGGACTTTGCCCACACCGCCACCGTCAAAGCTGGGCGTTATGCGGCCCGTGTGGACTTCAAACCGTGGGGTGGGCTGTCGCTGCGCCATGCCAGCGGCATGGCGGCCACGCCCGCCACCCCCCTGGATTTTTGGGCATATGCCGCCCAAGCCACCGAGCTGCGTGTCAGCGTGCAGGCGCAAGACGGTGCGGCCAGCGCGGCCCCTGGCGCCCGGGTGACACTGCCCGCCCAGCAATGGACGAACGTGGTGCTCTCCGGAGAGCAACTGGGCCAACCGGCGTTGTTCAAACGCATCAACATCCAGCTCAACCACGCCAACGGGCGCACGGTGTATTTCGACCAGATCCAGATCACGCCCTGAAACCGCTGCCAGCGGCACAGCAGCACCCGCGCCTGCTGGCTCGCACGCCCGCTACCGCTACTTACAATGGCGCCTCTTTTTTCAGCATTGCCGCTTTTACCCAAGGACGACCCCATGACCACTTTCCGCCGCACCTTCGTTGCCAGCTGCATCACCGCCGTGCTGGCCGCATCGACCGGTGCCGCCCTCGCGCAGCAACCGCGCGAGGTCAAGATCGGCTACGCACTGGCCGTCAACTCGCACTATGGTGCTGGCGCGCAGGCTTGGGCCGACTCGGTCGAAAAAGCCACCAACAACGCCTTCAAGTTCAAGCAGTTTCCTTCCAGCGCGCTGGGCGGCGAGCGCGAGCTGATCGAGGGCCTGCAACTGGGCACCGTGGAGGCCGTGATTGTCTCGACCGGCGCACTGAGCAACTTTGTGCCCGACGTGGGCGTGGTGGACATCCCTTTCCTGTTCCGCGACACGCAGCACGCCCGCAACGTGCTCGATGGCCAGTTCGGCCAGGACTTGCTGACCAAGTTCAAAACCCGTGGCCTGATTGCGCTGGCCTGGGGTGAGCAAGGCTTTCGCCACCTGAGCAACAACAAGCGCGCCGTGACCAAGCCCGACGACCTCAAGGGCCTGAAAATCCGCGTGACCGAGAACCCCGTCCACATCACGGCCTTCCGCACCCTGGGCGCGTCGCCCACGCCCATGTCGTGGCCCGAAGTGATCGGCGCGCTGCAACAAGGCACGATCGATGGCCAGGAAAACCCCGTGTCGGTGTTTGTCTCGGCCAAGCTGTGGCAGGTGCAAAAGCACCTCACGCTGACATCGCACGTCTATGCGCCCATGGCGCTGATCGTCTCGCCCGCCTTCTTTGGCAGCCTGACCGATGCGCAAAAAACCGCGTTCATCCAGGGCGCCAAGGCAGGTGCACTGGCTTCGCGCCAGTTCGTTGATGCGGTGGAGAAAAAAGCCGTGGACGAGATCAAGTCCCATGGTGTGCAGGTAGTCACCAACGTGGACAAAGCCCCTTTCCAGGCCGCGATTGCCCCAGCCTATAAGCAGTACGCCACCAAGTTTGGCCAGAAGACCCTGGACCAGATCACGCAAACCAAGTAAGCACCCTCGCTGCACTGACACGCACCGCCCGGCACTGTCCGGGCGTTCCTTTTGGCCTTTTGACTGTGGCGCCTGCACGGCGCCTGCTCCATTTATGTTGAACCGCGTCGAGCGCATTCTGGTGGCCGCCAACCGCTGGATGCTGATCCTGTTGCTGCTGGCCATGTCCTGCATCGTTTTTGCCAACGTGGTGCTGCGCTACACCACGGGCGATTCCATCGTCTGGGCCGAAGAGGTGGCACGCCACCTGATGGTCTGGGTCACTTTCCTGGGCGCGGGCATGGTGCTGCGCTTTGGTGGCCATGTGGCCATCGACAACCTGCACGGCGCGCTGGGCACCCAGGGCGCGCGGGTGGTGCGCGCCATCGTGGCCGCAGGCATCGCGGTGTTTTGCCTGGTGATGACGTACTTTTCCATTCTGTACGTCTGGGCCACGCGCTTTCAGACCACCGCCGCCACCGACATCCCCATGGCCTGGATTTATGCCGCCATGCCAGCGGGCTTCATGCTGATGTTCGTCCACCTTTTATTCGTTGTGCGCAGCTACATCCTGGAGGGCCGCTTTGCCGAGTCGCCCGAGATGGATGCCCAGGCCGCAGCATCGCTCTGACACCGCAGGCAGCACCACACCATGACACTGACTCTTTTCATTGCCGCCATCGTGCTGATGGCGCTGGGTTTTCCTGTGGCGTTTGCGCTGGCCATGTCGGCGGCGCTGGCGGTTTTTGTGGGCGGGCGCTACCCGCAGCTGGTGGTTTTCAAGGAGATGTTCACCGGCATCGACAGCTTTCCGCTGATGGCCGTGCCGTTCTTCATCCTCGCGGCGGAGCTGATGTCGGGCGGCGCCCTGACGGCGGTGCTGCTGCGCTTTGCGGCGCAGTTTGTGGGCCACCTGCGCGGCGGCCTGGGCTATGCCAACGTGCTGTCGCTGACGCTGTTCTCCGGCATCTCGGGTTCGGCGCTGGCCGACGCTGCGGGCCCCGGCTCCATGATGGTCAAGATGATGGACAAGGCCGGTTACTCGCGTGCCTATGCCGCCGCGCTGACCTCCAGCACCGCCATCGTCGGGCCCATCATTCCGCCGTCCATCAGCATGATCATTTATGCCATGCAGGACGAGCAGGTGTCGGTGGGCGGGCTGTTCATTGCCGGTTTTGTGCCGGGCCTGCTGATTGCCCTGGCCATGGCCTTCGTGAACTGGCGCGTCTGCAAAAAGCGCGACTACCGCTCGACCGAGCCGCGCCCCTCGGCGCGCGAGATGCTGGTCAACAGCGTCAAGGCCATTCCGGCGCTGATGCTGATCGTGCTGATTCTGGTGGGCATCCGTTTTGGCATCTTCACACCCACCGAGGCGTCGGTGGTGGCGGTGTTTTATGCGCTGGCATGCGGCAAGTGGGTGTACCGCACGCTGGAGTGGAAGGCGCTGCCCGACATCATCTCCCGCTCGGCGCTGCTGACGGCCTCGGTGCTGCTGGTCATGGCCACCTCGGCAGCCTTTGCCTGGGTGCTGA
>NZ_JAQUAL010000176.1:0-6308 GCF_028687295.1 Simplicispira sp. | reverse complement strand
GGTGGCGCTGTACGGCTACACCGAAGCGCAGCTGCTGGCCATGTCCATGACCGATTTGTGGCTGCCGCAAGAGCGCGCGCAGCTGCGCGCCGAGGTCATGGCCATCCCCCTCGATGGCGGCTGCGACGCCTTGCAGCACCGCCACCTGCACCAAAGCGGCGCCGTGCTGGAGGTCGAGATCTGGTCGCGCGGCACCACCTTCAACGGCCAGCCAGCGCGCCAGATCATGGCCACCGATATCACCGAGCGCCTGCGCGCCCAGCGCGAACTGGCCCGCATGGGCCGCGCCCAGCAACTGCTGGGCGCCTGCAACGAGGCCATGGTGCGCGCCACCTCCGAACAAACCCTGCTGCAAGACGTGTGCCGCATTGCCGTGGACATTGGCGGCTACCGCCTGGGCTGGGTGGGCTTTGCCCACGACGATGCGCAAAAAACCATCGAGCCCGTGGCCCACGCCGGCGCCAACGATGGCTACCTGGAAACCCTGAACCTGTCGTGGTCGGCCACCGACCCGCGCGGCCAAGGCCCCTCGGGTGCCACGGTGCGCACCGGCCAGCCCGTGATCGTGCAGGATGTGCGCAGCGAGCCCGCCTACGCTGACCTGCGCGATCGCATGCTGGCGCACGGTTTTCATGGCGTCATCAGCCTGCCGCTGCGCCAGGACGAGCGCACCTTCGGGCTGCTGTACCTGTATGCCCCCGAGGTGCTGCACATCAGCCCCGAAGAGGCGCGGCTGCTGCAACAACTGGCCAACGACCTGGCCTTTGGCATCACCAGCCTGCGTGCGCGCAAAGAACAGCAGCGCCTGCAAGCGTCGGTGCTCAAAGTGGCCGCTGCCGTCTCGGCCACCACGGGTACCGAGTTTTTTATCCAGCTGGCGCGCAACATGGCCGAGGTGCTGGGCGCCCAGCTCGGCTGTGTGGCCCGCCTGCTGCCGCGCAAAAGCGGCCAGGTGCCGCGCATCACCACCCTGGCCGTGGTGCAAGACGGGCACCTGCTGCCCAACGACGAATACAGCCTGGGGGGCACGCCCAGCCTGGTGCTGCTCACCCAGCGCCAGCATGTGGTGCGACACAGTGCCGTCCAGCGCTACCCGCAGGCCGCCCTGGTCAAAATGCTGAACGCACAGGCCTATGCCGGCTTGCAGCTGAGCGACACCCAGGGCCAGCCACTGGGCATGGTGTTTGTGCTGTTTCGCCAGCCCTTGCAGAGCCCCGAGTTCGTCATGTCCACGCTGCAAATTTTTGCCGCCCGCGCCTCCACCGAAATCGACCGCCAGCTCTCGGACGCCCGCATCCGCCACCAGGCCTCGCTGCTGGACAAGGCGCAGGACGCCATCGTGGTGCGCGACCTCGATCACCGCATCACCTTCTGGAACCAGGGTGCCGAGCGCCTGTACGGCTGGGCGCGCGTCCAGGCGCTGGGCCAGTCCATGCCCGAACTCCTGCGCCAGCAGGTGACGCATTTTCAGCGCGCCACCGACACCGTGCTGACCCAGGGCGAATGGACGGGCGAACTGGTGCAGCACCACCGCGATGGCCAGGCCATTGACCTGGAAGGGCGCTGGACACTGGTGCGCAGCGAAGACGGCCAGCCCGAGTCCATCCTGGCCATCCACACCGACATCCGCCAGCGCAAGGCCACCGAGCGCGAAATCCAGCGCCTGGCCTTTTTTGACTCCCTCACCGGGCTGCCCAACCGCACGCTGCTGATGGAGCGCATGCACCAGGCGCTGGCCACCGCGCAGCGCAACCACGAAGGCGGGGCGCTGCTGTTCATTGATCTGGACAACTTCAAAACCCTCAACGACAC
Source organism: Simplicispira sp. (assembly GCF_028687295.1). Lineage (NCBI taxonomy): Bacteria > Pseudomonadati > Pseudomonadota > Betaproteobacteria > Burkholderiales > Comamonadaceae > Simplicispira > Simplicispira sp. The sequence goes on along the minus strand of NZ_JAQUAL010000176.1, from coordinate 4,496 downwards.
GCTGGGCCACGACAAGGGTGACTTGCTGCTGCAACAGGTGGCCCAGCGCCTGAACACCTGTGTGCGCGGCGCCGACACCGTGGCACGCCTGGGCGGCGACGAGTTCGTGGTGATGCTCGAAGGGCTCAGCCCCGAGCCCGAGGCGCTGGCCCTGACCGCACGCAGCGTGGGCGAGAAAATCCTCACCACCCTGGCCGCGCCCTATGCGCTGGCGGGCTACCAGTACCGCAGCACCCCCAGCATCGGCATTGCCCCGTTCTGCTGCGAAGGCACCACCAGCGTGGGCGACCTGCTGCGCCAGGCCGATCTGGCCATGTACCAGGCCAAGACGGCAGGGCGCAACACCCTGCGGTTTTTTGACCCGCACATGCAGGCCGTGGTCACGGCGCGCGCGGCCCTGGAGTCCGACCTGCGCCAGGCGCTGGCGCAAGACCAGTTCCTGCTGTACTACCAGCCCCAGGTCGATCGCCTGGGCCAGTACATCGGGGTGGAAGCCCTGGTGCGCTGGCTGCACCCCGAGCGCGGCCTGGTCACGCCCGTCCATTTCATCCCCCTGGCCGAAGAAACCGGGCTGGTGCTGACCCTGGGCCGCTGGGTGCTGCACACCGCCTGCCAGGTGCTGGCGCAGTGGCGCAGCGACCCCGCGCTGCAGGGCCTGAGCATGGCCGTCAACGTCAGCTCGCGCCAGTTCCGCCACGCTGGCTTCGTCGATGACGTGGCCCATGTGCTGCAAATCACCGGCGCCCCGGCGCACCTGCTCAAGCTGGAGCTGACCGAAAGCCTGCTGGTGGAAGATATGGAAACCACCATCGCCACCATGACCGCGCTGGGCGCGCTGGGCGTGGGCTTTTCGCTGGACGACTTTGGCACCGGCTACTCCTCGCTGAGCTACCTCAAGCTCATGCCGCTGCACCAGCTCAAGATCGACCAGAGCTTTGTGCGCGACCTGCTCACCTACCCCAATGACGCCGCCATCGTCAACACCATCATCGGCCTGAGCCGCAGCCTGGGCCTGACCGTGATCGCTGAAGGCGTGGAAACCACCGAACAGCGCGATGCGCTGCTGCACGCCGGCTGCCCCGCCTTCCAGGGCTACCTGTTCAGCAAACCCCTGCCACAGCACCTGCTGGAGCCCCTGCTGCGCCGTCCTGTGCGCTGAGCAGGCCCCACCCCCTCCACCCCGACCCGTTTGCCGTGCAGCGCCCGCCTGTGCGGCCTGCGCACGCCTGTTGTCCACAGCCACTGCACACCCAGGCCGTGTGCGCATGCCGTGCGTGAATACAAGCCCAATCAGGCTCTAAGCCTTGCGTAATCAGCGCAAGTAGCTATCAAAGTAATAGCAAAAAGCAAGCTCGCAACGCGCGCGGGTGCTGCGCTGGTGTCTGGCATGGGCGCGATGGGATGTTGTTATCTATAACTTCTATGAATACATAGTGGTAGTAGTAAGGGTTTGCCTTTTCTGTGGATAACTTCACTTTTCCTTTGTCAAACAAGGACTTGTGTTTCGGACATGTCTGTGCGCTGCCCCCCGCGCCTGCTGTCACCGCAACGGGGACAACTTAGGGTCGGGTCATTTTTCTGTGGATAAGTCTTGGGTTGTGCGGGTTTTTTCCCCAGGGTTGTCCTTGTGCGCACCGGGCGCCGAAAAAAAACAGGTCAACAGCCTGAAAACCCCGCCAGTAAAGCGCTAATAGCTCTCAAAAAAAGAGCAAAAAACCGATTTTTTGCGCCGCAAAGCCCATTTTTCTGAAAGGCCTGTGGATAACTCTTGTCAGGTCCCCCCCGCGCCGCGCGAAGTTGAACGGGGAACATCGCACGCCGGAAAAAATCAGACTTGTTCTGCTAAACCAATCTAATTCAATAGTAGTAATAGTAAGGATTGGCCTATCCTGTGGATAACTATTCTTTCCTGAATGCTGCCAAACAGTTAGCGCGCGCCAAACCCTGTGTGCCAAGCCCTGTTGCTGGCGCTGCGCAACGGGGATAACTGCGTGCCGCGGCATTTTTCTGTGGATAACTGCCTGGTTGTCCTGTTTTTGACCACAGGGTTATCCACAGGCTGGTTTTGTCCTGGACAAACTTCGGCGGGCACGTTGTGCCGCCGGGAGCCCGCTGGTTGCGCGGGAGCAAGGTATGTATGTGGGGGGAGGGGAGCCGTCCAGGCCGGGCTGCACTGCGGCGCGGGCCGTGCCAAGAACAAATGGGAAAGAGGGAAAAGTGCAGCAGGGCCGTGCCAAAACGCGCCCGGGCACGGGGCCTGGAAGGCCATCCCTATAATTGCGCCACCATGCTACGGCGCTTCATTGCGGTTTTGATTCTTCACTTTCTCCTGTGCGTGGGGTTGTCCGCCGCAGGCGTGAATCCCCCGCTCCCTGTCCCACAGGGGCAGGAGGTGGCTGTGCAGGGCACGCAGCACAGCCCTGAAGTGCCGGGCGCTTTCTCGGATGCAGACGATCACGCCTTGATGGACAACAAGGACGATCTCCCCGACCAGCTGGAGCCATGCGCAGGCGCCAGCACCGACACCGCCAACCCCGTCGCCGCCGTGCCCCGGCGCGTGAACACGGCGCTGTCCGCCATCACCGATCCCCCGCACAAACCCCCTGAAACGGCAGGCTTCGCGGCCTGATCGACTGGCGCTGGCACGTTGGTGCCCAAGGCGCTGGGTGACTGGGCCCAGACACCGCTTCGGATGCGCCGGGCGGTGCGTTTTTCTTCCCTCGGATGGGGGTGGTCGTGTACGCATGCACGCCCGAATCCGCAGGGTGCTGTCTGTACCAAAACACCTGCCAATTCCAAACCATGGACACCGCCTTACTGTCTGCCCTTGTTCGCCGCAACCGGCTGGCGCGCTTGGCCCCCCGGCCCGGCGCTGACCAGGCCCCACCCCTGCCGCGCTGGCGCCTCGTGTTTGCCCTGCTGGCGTTGGGCGCCACGACGGCCTGCATGGAGGGCTACCCCACCCAGGACGTTGCAGCCGTAGACCCGCTTTACCTGACGCAAGACCAGCGCCTGGCGCAGCTCAATGCCCTGGGCAGCGATGCCCATCCCGAGCGCAAATGGAGCTACGCCATGCGGCCCGGCTGTGTGCTGCGCATTGACTTTGACGGCAAGGCCGGGCCGCGTCCGCCGTTTGACATTCCGTTGCGCGGCGCTGTGGTCAAGGTGGCCACGGACAAGGCCGACCAGACCTTTGATGTGGAGGTCAAGCCCGTCAACCCGGGCGCACCGCACCAGGTCACGGTACTGGAGGCGCAAGACTGGGCACTGGCCGTGGGCATGTCCAGGGTATTGCGGGTGATGGAAAAAGGATGCACCGATGAGGGCATCGTTCAGTGGCAACCATTGGCAACGCACTTGGCGTTGTCGGATTTTTAGGAGTACCCCATGCGCTTGACGACACGAAGCAGATTTGCCCTGACGGCAATGGTGGACGTGGCACTGCACTGTGGCGACGGGCCGGTGGCCCTGTCTGCCATCAGCGAGCGCCACGGCATTTCATTGTCGTATCTGGAGATATTGTTCAGCGCCCTGCGCCGGGCGGGCCTGGTGGTGAGCACCCGGGGGCCTGGCGGCGGCTACGCACTGGCCAAAAGCGCAGCCGACATCACCACCGCAGACATTGCCCTGGCGGCTGAAGAGCGCAAAACCAGAGAACCCGCCGCCACCAGCGATGCCATGAGCGTTCACCAGGGCGCCATGACCCACGAGCTGTGGCTGGCATTCAACCAGACGCTGCTGGAGCACCTGAGCTCGGTGCCGCTGGCCGAGCTGGTCGAGCAGCATCTGGCGACCGGGTATGTGCCCCAGAAAAAGCCCGTGCCGGTGCCTGCGCCCAAGCACTACCCCGTCCAGCCCAAGCGCCAGCTGCCACCCGAAGGGGTGCCCAATTCGGTGTTTGCCCTCGCGGCGGCCATGCGCTGGCGGTAGCGGCCTGCCCGGGGCGCTTCAGAAATGCAGTGCGTAGCGCAGTTGCAGGAAGTTCTCGCCCGGGTTGGGTTTTTTCAGGCCCGCGTTGGAGACATGCTGCACGCGCAGCAGCCATTCGTGCTGCTGCTGCGCCCCCAGGCGCACGCCCACGCCCAGGTGCGATGCAAAGTTGAAACGGGTGCTGAAGGTTTTGCTGGGCGTGCTGTAGCGCCTGTTGGCCAGCACGGCGCCTATGCCGCCTTCGACAAACCAGGCTGCGCCCAGGCCGCCCGGCCACAGGCGCAGCGTGGGCGTGATGCCCAGCACCGTGGTGTGCTGCCTGCCCCCGGGGTGGTCGCTGGCCCACTGGCTCAGGTGCAGGTCCCAGTGCCCGCGCAGCGGCGCACCCCACAGCGTGCTCTGCCAGGTGGCCCAGGGCCGGGTCAGGCCCACGGTGTAGGTCTGGGTGTGCTCGCTGGCGCGGGCCACTTGCAGGTACAGGCTGGACGTGGCCTGCGCTGGCGCGGTGTTTTGTGCCAGCGCGGGCAGCGGGGCCAGCGCCAGGGCGATGCTGCACGCCAGGGCGC
>NZ_JAQUAL010000175.1:0-6360 GCF_028687295.1 Simplicispira sp. | reverse complement strand
ACGTGGGCGGGGGCTACTTTTTGAGCCGCTGCCCGGGCCGCACGGGCGAGTGGCTGGCCCTGACCGGCGAGACCATCGGTGCTGGAGATGCCATCGCCTTGAATCTGGCCGATGGCTTTTTGGCCGCTGACCAGCAAGCCCGTGTCTGGGAGGCGCTGGGTGCGCAATCATTTGCCGATAGCGCGGCCATCAAGGTGTTTGTTGCTTCTCAATTGATAGCTGCTAGCGCCCATCTGGCAAGCGCTAGAGCCGAAATTGACCAATATTTTGCGCTGGACAGCGTGCCTGCCATCGTCGCCGCACTGGAGGCCGCTGACAGCGACTGGGCCCGGGCTACCGCCGCCCTGCTGCGCAAGCGCTCGCCGCTGATGCTGCATGTGGTGCTGGAGCAGGTGCGCCGCGCCCGGGTAATGGACTTGGCCGATGACCTGCGCATGGAGCGCGACCTGGTGCGCCACTGCTTTTACCTGCGCCCCGGCCAGAGCGAAACGCTGGAAGGCATCCGTGCGCTGGCCGTGGACAAAGACCACACCCCCCGCTGGAACCCCGAGCGCATCGAGGACGTATCGCCGCAGCTGGTGCAATCGTTCTTTGCCAGCCCCTGGCCTGCGCACGCCCACCCGCTGGCCGCGCTGCGCTGAAAAAGCGCTCTGGCGGTATCGACTGAACCGGCCACAGGGCGGCGCACCGCCCGGTGGCCGGTGCGTACTTCAGGGTTTGGCGGCGTGCCAGACCTGGTTGATGCCATCGCCCAGCATGTCGCCGGGCTTGGTGTCCTTAGCCCAGTAATAAAGCGGTTTGCCTTTATAGGCCAGTTGCTGCGTGCCGTCGTCGCGGACGACCAAGCTGTAGTCGCTGGCCGCGGGTGCAGCGCTGGCGCTGAGGGGCGGCCAGTTGACAGCACAAGGGCCATTGCAGGCAGATTTGCCGCTGCCCGCTGTGTCGCGGTCAAAGGTGTACAGCGTCATGCCATTGGGCCCGGTGAGCACACCGTTGACGGCCTGTAGCGGTTGGGCATGCAGCATGGCGCCACAGCCTGCCAGTGCAACGCCGACGATCAAAGAAGACAGGGTTTTCATGGAGCACCTCATAAAGAAATTGCACACATGGCGGAGCTGCCACTATGCGCCTTTATGGATACTTTTGCTGGCTAAAAATCAGCGGCTGCGGTTTTTCATGGCACGCTCGACTTCGCGCTTGCCTTCGCGGTCTTTGATGGTGTCGCGCTTGTCGTGTTCGGCCTTGCCCTTGGCCAGGGCGATCTCACATTTCACGCGGCCATCTTTCCAGTGCAGGTTCAAGGGCACCAGCGTGTAGCCTTTTTGCTCTACCTTGATGATCAGCCGTTTGATCTCTTCTTTGTGCAACAGCAGCTTTTTGGTGCGCACGGAATCAGGGTTGACGTGGGTGGAGGCGGTTTTGAGCGGGTTGATTTGGCAACCGATCAGGTACAACTCGCCCTCGCGCACCACCACGTAGCCATCGGTCAGTTGCACTTTGCCTTCGCGCAGGGCCTTGACCTCCCAGCCTTCCAGCACCATGCCGGCCTCGTAGCGTTCTTCAAAGAAATAGTTGTATGCCGCTTTTTTGTTGTCGGCAATGCGGGAGGAGGTTTGGGGTTTCTTGGCCATCGGAAATAGATGCGGCGCCAACCGGGAGATAAAAGGCCTCCCTACAATTGCAGCTGTCGCGCGTTCGCGATTCTAGTTTCGTTCAGCCGCCATGGCTGCTTTGCCTGGCGCAGCCACATCGCTTCGCGCACCTCCCCATGAAAAACGTCAGCAAGTCCGTATTGATCTGGTATAGCCCCGAAGAAATGTTTTCCCTGGTGACCGGGGTGGAGCAGTACCCGCAGTTTCTGCCCTGGTGTGATCGTGCCCGCGTGTTGGAACAAGACGGTCTGGGCATGCTGGCCGAGGTGGGCATTGCGCTGAGCGGTATCCGCCAGACTTTTGTCACCCGCAATGTCCATGAGCAGGGGCGGCGGGTGCGCATGCAGTTGGTGAAGGGGCCGTTTTCACGGTTGGACGGCGACTGGCACTTTCACACAGTCGGTGATGGCACCCAGCGCGCCTCCCGGGTGGAGTTGCAGCTCAATTACGGCTTTGCCAATGCCGCGCTGGCCGCGCTGGTGGGGCCGGTGTTTGACCGCATTGCCGCCACCATGGTCGATGCCTTTGTCAAGCGTGCCGAGCAGGTGTATGGATAACGCGGCCCCTGGAGCAGTGCTGCACGTGGTGGTGGCTGCATCGCCACAAGCAGGTCAGGTGCTGGAGCAGTTGTTGCGCCTGCCTCTGGGGGCTACGGTGGCTGATGCCGTACAGGCCAGCGGTTGGGCGCCTGGCGGAGTGCCATCGCCGCAGTGGGTCGCGTGCGGTGTCTGGGGGAGGGTGGTGGCCCCGCAGCAGCAACTGCGCGACCAAGACCGGGTGGAGCTGTACCGGCCTTTGAGTGTGGACCCCAAAGTGGCCCGGCGTGAACGCTTTGCACGCCAGGGTGCGCGTGCCGCAGGTTTGTTTGCGCGCCAGCGTGCGGTCGTTCCCCGCAGTGATTGAGGGGTGTGGCCGCTCAGCGCTTGCAGTCTGCGTTGATGATGTCCTGAATGCGCCGTAGCTCTGCGGCGCGGGCGGCGTCGTCCAGAAATACGCGCTCGCCCTGGGCATTGGTTTGCCGGATGGGTGTTCCTGACTCGAACGTGGCCTGGGCGTTGCGCGCACGTGTGCAGTTGTCTGCCCGTTGCTTGGCGATTTTGTTTTCTTCGGCTTTTTGCTTGGCCGCTTCTGCCGCCTCTGCGCGGGCTTTTCTTTCTTCCAGCTCTTTGTCTTTGGCGGTGGCGCGTGGTGTGCTGGCTGCAGCAGTGGGCGCGTTGGCGTTTGCTGGGGTCTCTGCGGCGGGCGTTGGTGTGCTCGGGGGTTTGCCGTGGTAACCGGGCTGTTTCAGGATGTTTTTCTCTGGCACGTCATGCGGCGGTGCACGGTCACTGAAGACCTTGCGGCCATCCTTGTCTACCCACTGCCATTGGGCCCAGGCAAGCGATGGCAGGGCACATACCAAAGCCAGCAAAAGGGTGTGGTGCTTTTTCATCGCCGCGAGTGTAGCTGCGTGGTTTGCCGCAGGCAAAGGTGTGGCGGCAGGTACAATCGTTTTTTTGGAGCTTTCTCATGCGCCTTCTTGGAAAAGCACTCACCTTCGACGATGTGTTGTTGGTGCCAGCGTTCTCCCAGGTCCTTCCCAAGGACACGTCCCTTGCGACCCGTTTTTCTCGCAACATCCAACTGAATCTGCCCCTGGTGTCTGCTGCCATGGACACCGTCACTGAGGCGCGCCTGGCCATTGCCATCGCCCAAGAGGGCGGTATCGGTATCGTGCACAAAAACCTCACGGCACAAGAGCAGGCGGCCCAGGTGGCCCGCGTCAAACGCTACGAGTCCGGTGTGGTGCGCGATCCGGTGGTCATCACCCCCGAGCACACCGTGTTGCAGGTGCTGCAACTGTCCGAACAACTGGGCATTTCTGGTTTTCCGGTGTGCGACGGTGGGAAGGTGGTCGGTATCGTCACCGGGCGCGATTTGCGCTTTGAAACCCGCTACGACGTCAAGGTCCACCAGATCATGACGCCCCGCGAAAAGCTCATCACCGTCAATGAAAAAGAGGGCACCTCACCCGCTGCTGCCAAGGCCCTGCTGAACAAGCACAAGCTGGAGCGCATCCTGGTGGTCAACGATGCCTTTGAGCTCAAGGGCCTGATTACCGTCAAAGACATCACCAAGCAGACCAGCTTCCCCAACGCCGCCCGCGACGCCTCGGGTTGCCTGCGCGTGGGCGCTGCTGTGGGTGTAGGTGAAGGCACTGAAGAGCGCGTAGAGGCACTGGTCAAGGCCGGTGTCGATGCCATCGTGGTCGATACCGCCCACGGCCACAGCAAAGGCGTGATCGAGCGCGTGCGCTGGGTCAAGAAAAACTACCCGCAGATTGATGTGGTGGGCGGCAACATCGCCACGGGCGCAGCGGCGCTGGCGCTGGTCGAGGCCGGTGCCGATGCTGTCAAGGTGGGCATTGGCCCCGGTTCCATCTGCACTACGCGCATCGTGGCGGGCGTAGGTGTGCCGCAAATCATGGCCATTGACAGCGTGGCCACGGCCCTGCAAGGCACGGGCGTGCCGTTGATTGCCGACGGTGGCGTGCGCTACAGCGGCGACATTGCCAAGGCGTTGGCCGCCGGTGCCAGCACCATCATGATGGGTGGCATGTTTGCGGGCACCGAAGAGGCGCCCGGTGAAGTGATCCTCTTCCAGGGGCGTTCTTACAAGAGCTACCGTGGCATGGGCAGCATTGGCGCCATGCAGCAAGGCAGCGCTGACCGCTACTTCCAGGAATCGAGCACCGGCAACCCGAACGCCGACAAGCTGGTGCCCGAAGGGATTGAAGGCCGCGTGCCTTACAAGGGCTCCATGGTTTCCATCGTGTACCAGATGGCTGGTGGTGTGCGCGCTGCCATGGGTTACTGCGGCTGTGCCACCATCCAGGAGATGAACGAGAAGGCTGAGTTCGTCGAAATCACCACCGCCGGTATCCGTGAGTCGCACGTTCACGACGTGCAAATCACCAAAGAAGCGCCCAACTACCGCGCCGACTGATCGTTTTTTTGTGCCCCCACAGGCCCGAACCCACGCAGCGCGGTGTTCGGGCTTTTTCTTTTTACTGCCATGCAACACTCCAAAATCCTCATCCTCGACTTTGGCTCCCAGGTCACGCAACTGATTGCCCGCCGGGTGCGCGAAGCCCATGTGTTTTGCGAAGTCCACCCCTGCGATGTGTCTGATGACTGGGTGCGCGCCTATGCCCAGGATGGCACGCTCAAAGGCGTGATTCTGTCTGGCAGCCATGCCAGCGTGTATGAGGAAACCACCGACCGCGCCCCGCAAGCCGTATTCGAGCTGGGTGTGCCGGTGCTGGGCATTTGCTATGGCATGCAAACCATGGCGCAGCAGCTGGGTGGCAAGGTCGAAGGCGGCCACACCCGCGAGTTTGGCTACGCCGAGGTGCGCGCCCATGGCCACACCGCGTTGCTCAAAGACATTGCCGACTTCACTACGCCCGAGGGGCACGGCATGCTCAAGGTCTGGATGAGCCACGGCGACAAAGTCACCGAGCTGCCCCCCGGCTTCAAGCTGATGGCCAGCACACCCAGCTGTCCCATCGCCGGTATGGCCGACGAGGCGCGCCACTTCTACGCCGTGCAGTTCCACCCCGAAGTCACGCACACCGTACAGGGCCAGGCGCTGCTGAACCGTTTTGTGCTCGATATTTGCCAGGCCCGCCCCGACTGGATCATGGGTGACTACATCGCCGAAGCCGTGGCCAAAATCCGTGAGCAAGTCGGTGATGAAGAGGTCATTCTGGGTCTGTCGGGCGGCGTCGATTCGTCTGTGGCCGCAGCACTGATCCACCGCGCTATTGGCGACCAGCTTACCTGCGTGTTCGTCGATCACGGCCTGTTGCGCCTGAACGAAGGCGACATGGTGATGGAGATGTTTGCTGGCAAGCTGCACGCCAAGGTCATCCGCGTGGATGCCAGTGACCTGTTCCTGGGCAAACTGGCCGGGGTCAGCGAGCCTGAGGCCAAGCGCAAAATCATCGGCGGCCTGTTTGTCGATGTGTTCAAGGCCGAGGCTGCCAAGCTCAAGGCCGGTGGTGCAGGCCACAAGGGCGCCACCTTCCTGGCGCAAGGCACGATTTACCCCGATGTGATCGAGTCGGGCGGTGCCAAGAGCAAAAAAGCCGTCACCATCAAGAGCCACCACAACGTCGGTGGCCTGCCCGAGCAACTGGGCCTCAAATTGCTGGAGCCGCTGCGCGAACTGTTCAAGGACGAAGTGCGCGAACTGGGCGTAGCGCTGGGATTGCCGCATGCCATGGTGTACCGCCACCCCTTCCCCGGCCCCGGCCTGGGTGTGCGCATCCTGGGTGAGGTCAAGAAGGAATACGCCGACCTGCTGCGCCGCGCCGACGCCATCTTTATCGAAGAGCTGCACAACTTCACCGACGCAGCCACCGGCAAAACCTGGTACGACCTCACCAGCCAGGCGTTCACGGTGTTTTTGCCCGTGAAAAGCGTGGGTGTGATGGGCGATGGTCGCACCTACGACTACGTGGTGGCCCTGCGCGCCGTGCAAACCTCTGACTTCATGACCGCCGACTGGGCCGAGCTGCCTTACGCGCTCTTGAAAAAAGTCTCGGGTCGCATCATCAATGAAGTGCGTGGCATCAACCGCGTGACTTACGACGTCAGCTCCAAGCCGCCAGCGACCATCGAGTGGGAATGACCGTCCAACTGGAAATGTCTGGAACCTGCTAGAA
>NZ_JAQUAL010000174.1:0-6406 GCF_028687295.1 Simplicispira sp. | reverse complement strand
TAGTCAAAAATTGGCTTTTTTCTGCGGAAAATCAAACCGTAGCTGGCCAAAAATGCAGCTTTTGTGGTGTCTGCGCCGGTCGGCGCGGCTTTTTTGGTGGTGTTTTTCCTAGGGATTACCCGCATTTTTGCGCTCAAACAAGATACAAAAACGATAAAAAATCTTGTTATAGGTATCATGTTGGCAGGTGTAATCGCACTGCAAGAGCCCGGTTTGCCGCTGCCCTTCCCAGGGCAGGTATGCCTGCGCTGCGTTCCAAAAAAATACTACGGAGATAACCCTATGCCGTTGCCGCTACACGGTCGCCACGCATGTGCGACGCCCGGGAGATCTGACTGATGCTTGCCGAGTTTTTGCAATTTCTGTTCTCGGGCATTACGGTGGGTGCCACCTATGCCTTGGCGGCGTTGGGCTTTACGCTGATCTACAACGCCAGCAACGTTATCAACTTTGCCCAGGGCGAGTTCATCATGCTGGGCGGCATGTTGGCGGTGTTTTTTGCCCAGATGGGTCTGCCGATGCCGGTGGTGCTGCTGCTGGCCATTGCCATTCCTGCCGTGGTGGGCGTGGTGATGGAGAAGGTGGCTATTGAGCCCATCAAGGGCGCCGAGACGGTCTCGCTCATCATCGTCACGATTGGCGCTTCGCTGGTCATTCGCGGCCTGATTCAGGTGTGGCTGGGCAAGGGTACGCACAGCCTGCCCGCCTTTTCGGGCGATGCGCCGTTGCAAATTCTGGGCGCTACGCTGTTGCCACAAAGCCTGTGGGTGCTGGGTGTCACGGCTGTGGTGGTGGCGGGTCTGTGGTATTTCTTCAACCGCACCCTCACGGGCAAGGCCATGCTGGCCACTTCGTTCAACCGCACTGCCGCTGAGCTGGTGGGCATCAATACCAACTGGGTGCTGTTCATGAGTTTTGCCATGGCCGCAGGCCTGGGCGCACTGGGTGGCATCCTCATCACGCCCATCACCATGACCTCGTACGACGTGGGCATCATGCTGGGCCTCAAGGGCTTTGTGGCGGTGGTGGTGGGCGGCCTGGGCAATGGCCTGGGTGCCGTGGTGGGCGGTTTGCTGGTGGGGGTGCTGGAAGCGATGGGCGCAGGCTACATCTCCTCTGCCTACAAGGATGCGATGCCGTTTGTGCTGATCCTGCTGGTGCTGTTCTTCATGCCGCGCGGCCTGTTTGGTGGCAAATCGACCGATCGGGTGTAAGCATGCAAAAGAGTTCTTACATTGGATTGGGTCTGTTGGTGGCCGTACTGCTGGTGCTGCCGTGGGTGGTGCCCAACAGTTACTACATGGATCTGGCAATCCGCATCGGCATCAACGCCATCATCGTGATTGGCCTGAACCTGCTGATTGGTTTTGCGGGCCAGATCAGTTTGGGCCATGCGGGTTTTTTGGGGATTGGCGCTTACGCTTCGGCGGTGTTGCCTACGCACTTTGCATGGCATCCGCTGCTGGCGATGGGGGCGGGTGCTGTGGCCACGGCAGTGATTGCCGGGCTGGTGGCCCGCCCCATTTTCAAGCTCAAGGGCAACTACCTGGCGATGGCCACCTTGGGGCTGGGCATCATCATCAATATCGCCCTGCGCAATGAAGCCCAATGGACGGGTGGCCCCGATGGCATGGCCGTGCCAGCGATGTCCGTATTTGGCTTTGAACTCAGCAGCGACAAGCACTGGTACTGGGTGGTGGCCACCCTGCTGGCTTTCAGCGTCTGGGCTTCGCTCAACATGATTGATTCACCGTTTGGCCGTGCGCTGCGTGCTTTGCACGGTTCGGAAGTGGCCTCGCAGGTGGTGGGCGTGAACGTGGTGCGCTACAAGGTCACGATCTTTGTCATGTCGGCGGTGTTTGCCAGCATCATGGGCAGCATCACGGCGCATTACATGGCCTTTGTCACGCCCAACTTTGCCGATTTCTTCCATTCGGTAGAGCTGGTGACGATGGTGGTGGTGGGCGGCATGGCCTCGGTGTTTGGCTCCATCATCGGTGCCGTGCTGTTGACGGCGTTGCCCCAAGCCCTGGCCACTTTTGAGGGCTGGGAAACCGTGGTGTTTGGTGCTGTGCTGATGCTGTGCATGATTTTCCTGCCCAAGGGGCTGGTGCCGACGCTGGCAGCCAAATTTGGCAAGGGAGACTGAGCATGGCATTGCTGGAAGTCAAAGACCTGTCTATCCACTTTGGTGGTGTCAAGGCGGTGCAGAACGTCTCGTTCAACATTGATGCGGGCATCGTCTATGCCGTGATTGGCCCCAACGGGGCGGGCAAAACCACGCTGTTTAACCTCATTACCGGGGTGTACAAGCCCACTACCGGTGAGATTCGTCTCGATGGTGAGCCTATCCACGGCAAATCACCCAACGAGCTGGCCGAGCGCGGCGTGGCCCGCACGTTCCAGAACCTGCAAATCTGCATGAACATGAGCGCCATCGAGAACGTGATGGTGGGCGCGCACCTGCGGCTGGACCGCAACCTGTTCAAAGCCGCCCTGCGCTGGCCCAGCCTGCGTACCCGTGACCGGGATCTGCGCGAAGAAGCTGCCGAACTGATGCGGTTTGTCGGCCTGGAGGGCTACACCAACGCCCGCGCCGATGCCATGTCCTACGGCGTGCTCAAGCGGCTGGAAATTGCCCGTGCCCTGGCGATGAAGCCACGCATGATTTTTCTGGATGAGCCCGCTGCCGGCCTCAACCCGAAAGAGACCATTGAAGTCGATCAGTTGGTGCGCAAGGTGGCTGACTCTGGCATCACCGTCGTGCTGGTAGAGCACGACATGAAGATGGTGATGAACCTGTCTGACCGCATTCTGGTACTGGACTACGGCAAAAAACTGGCCGAAGGCACCGGCGAAGAGGTCCGCAAAAACCCGGATGTGATTGCCGCCTATCTGGGCGCCCACGGTTGAAACGGAAGCAGGAAAAATGGAAACACTGCGCATCATTACCGAAGAGCATCGGAGTTTCTGGCGCATCGCCATTGCGTTGGAGCAGGTGGCCGATGAGCTGGAAGCTGGCAGCCCGGTCGATCCGGCGTTTTTTCAGGCGGTTTTTGAATACATCGAGAAATTTGCCGACCACGCCCACCACCGCAAAGAAGACGATTGCCTGTTTCCGCTGATGCGTCTGCGCTCGGCAGAGGCGGGGCCGCTCGTCGATGCACTGCAAGAAGACCACCGCCAGGCCATCCTCCACTTGGCAGCCATGCGCCAGGCGTTTGCACAAGCCACTGCGGGCCAGCAGGCCGCTTTGGTGCAGTCTTTGCGTGACTACTGCCGCAAGCTCAAAAGCCATATCCATACCGAAGAGTCCAAGGCGTTGCCCATGGCACGCAAGACGTTGTTGGCAGAAGATTGGCGCGAGATTGACACCCGTTTTCAGGAAAACAACGATCCGTTGTTTGGCAAAGAGGCACAGGCCGAGTTTCAGGAGTTGTACCACCGGGTGGTCAGTCTGGCTCCTGAATCGGTGGGCTTGGGTGCCCACAGCGGTGGTGTGCTGCAAACGCCCATGCCTGCCAGCGGTGGCGATGTGCTGCTCAAAGTGACGGGGCTGGAAAGCAGCTATGGCCGCATCAAGGCACTCAAGGGCCTGAATCTGGAGATTCGCCGGGGCGAGACCGTGGCGTTGGTGGGGGCCAACGGGGCCGGAAAAACCACTTTTCTGCGCACCTTGTCCGGGGTGCAGCCTATGGGAGCCGGGCACATATGGTTCGATGGGGAGGATATTTCCCGGGTGCGCGCCGACCAGCGCATGTGCCGGGGTATTTGCCAGAGCCCCGAGGGGCGCCAGGTGTTTGGCCCGCTGACGATTGAAGACAACCTGCGGCTGGGCGCCTACACCCAGCCCAAGCAACAGGTGCCTGAAGACCTGGAAAAGGTCTACGCCATGTTTCCGATCCTGAAAGAGAAGCGCAAGCTGCCTGCGGGCACCCTCTCGGGTGGTCAGCAGCAGATGCTAGCGATTGGCCGTGCGCTGATGGGGCGCCCCAAGCTGTTGCTGCTCGACGAGCCATCAATGGGGCTGGCGCCGCTGCTGGTGCAGGAGGTGTTCAACGTGGTCAAGGCGCTGAAAGCGCAGGGCATGACCATCATCCTGGCCGAGCAGAACGCCTTTGCGGCGCTGGCGCTGGCGGATCGCGGCTATGTGCTCGAAACTGGCGAGATCACCCTGACCGGTAGCGGACAAGACCTGATTCACAACGAGCAGGTGCGCGCTGCCTATCTTGGAATGTGAAAGTAAATTGTGTTCTTTTACGATAAATTTTAATCGTATTAAGGTTTTCCCTCTATTTGGAAGAACTCTTAAGCGATACACTTTTCTATGTTGATGTGAAATTTGTGTGTTGCTTTTTGATGGGTAAGGCGGCGTTGGCTCCGCTGCCTTGCATACAAGTTTCAGCCGTTTCTCTTTGGAAAAAGCATGACCCACCCTCTGTTTGAACAACACCGTGCCACCCTTGAGGGTGCCCTGCAAGCCATCGCTACCCGTGGCTACTGGTCGCCCTACACCGAGATGCCCAGCCCCAAGGCTTACGGTGAAACTGCTGCTGAAGACGGCAAACGCGCTTACGAAGCGCACCTGGGCCAGAATTTCGAACTGAACCAGCCCGGCCAGAACGGCTGGGGTGGCAACGAGGTGTCGCCCTATGCGGGCGCTTTGGATGTGCGTTACCCCTTGTGTGACCACGAGGTACTGATTGAGGCTGGCTTGGCCGCCATGAAGGGCTGGCAAGCGGTGGGCGCTGCAGGCCGCACTGGCATGTGCCTGGAAATTCTGGCTCGTTTAAACCGCCAGAGCTTTGAGCTGGGCCATGCCGTGATGATGACCACCGGCCAAGGCTGGATGATGGCTTTCCAGGCTGGTGCCCCCCACGCCCAAGACCGTGGTTTGGAGGCAGTGGCCTACGCTTGGCGCGAGCAAAGCTTTGTGCCTGCCGAAGCCATTTGGGAGAAGCCCCAAGGCAAAAATCCTGCTTTGGTTATGAAGAAGCATTTTGAGCTGGTGGGCCGGGGCGTGGGTTTGGTGGTCGGTTGCGGCACTTTCCCCACGTGGAATACCTATCCGGGCGTGTTTGCTGCACTGGCCACTGGCAATGCCGTCATCATCAAGCCACACAGCAACGCCATCTTGCCCGCTGCCATTACCGTGCGCACCATCCGTGCTGTGCTGGCTGAGAACGGCATTGATCCCAACCTGGTTACGCTGTGTGTGACCGACAACCGCAGCACCACGCAAGCACTGGCTACGCACCCCAGCGTCAAGTCGGTGGACTTTACCGGCAGCAACGTGTTTGGCCAGTGGCTGATTGACAATTGCAAGCAAGCCCAGGTCTATGCCGAGCTGGCTGGTGTGAATAACATCGTCATTGATTCGACCAGCGCTTACAAGGCCATGCTGGGCAATCTGGCGTTCACCCTGTCGTTGTATTCGGGCCAGATGTGCACCACTTCGCAGGCCATTTTTGTGCCAGCTGGCGGCATTGATACCGATGAAGGCCATAAGAGCTACGACGAGGTGTGTGCCGATCTTGGCAAGGCCATCAGCCGCTTCTTGTCCAAGCCCGAAGTGGCCTTTGCCGTGCTGGGTGCCATGCAGTCCGAAGCTACCACCGACCGCGTGGCCCATGCCAACAGTGGCCAACTGGGTACCGTGGTGCTGGCCTCGCAAACGCTGAGTAATCCCGACTTCCCCGTTGCTCAGGTGCGTACCCCTGTGCTGCTGGCTTGTGATGCGGCCGACGAGGCAGCCTACATGGAAGAGCGCTTTGGCCCTATCAGCTTTGTCGTCAAGGTGGCCGATACCGCTGCGGGTATTGCTTTGTCTGAGCGCGTGGTGCGCGAGCATGGCGCTTTGACGGTGGGTCTGTATTCCACCCGCCAAGAAGTGATTGATGCCATGACCGAAGCCACTTGGCGCGGCAAGGTGGCGTTGTCCATCAACCTGACTGGCGGCGTGTTTGTGAACCAGTCCAGCGCTTTTTCTGATTACCACGGCACAGGCGGCAATCCGGCAGCCAATGCCTCGTATGCAGATTCCGCTTTTGTCGCTAACCGTTTCCGGGTGGTGCAACGCCGCTACCACGTTTGAGGAGTGGTCGCGCAATGGCTTATCAACATATTCTGTTCGAGGTCAGCGACAGCGGCATAGCCCGCTTGACGCTGAACCGTCCGGACAAAATGAACAGCTTCAATGCTGACATGCACGCTGAGTTGCGCGATGCGCTGGACAGCATCCAAACCAACCTGGCGGTGCGCGTACTGGTGCTGACCGGCGCTGGCCGGGGCTTTTGTGCTGGCCAAGATTTGGCCGATGCCGAAGTCCGCTTTGTGCCTGGCGAGACCCCGCCCGATCTGGGCGATGTGGTGGAGCGCCACTACAAGCCACTGGTGATGCGCCTGG
>NZ_JAQUAL010000173.1:0-6446 GCF_028687295.1 Simplicispira sp. | reverse complement strand
TCCATTGTTCCTTCGCAAGACGTGGTGCTGGGCCTGTACCACGCCACCCGCGACAAGATCAACGGCAAGGGCGAAGGTCTGGTGTTTGCTGACACGGGCGAAGTGCAACGTGCGCTGGACGCTGGCGAGACAGAGCTGCACGCCCGGATCACGGTGCGCCTGACCGAGTGGACCAAGAACAAGGCCACTGGCGAGTTCGAGCCTGCTACCGCGCTGGTCGAAACCACCGTGGGCCGTGCGCTGCTGTCGGAAATCCTGCCCAAGGGCCTGCCGTTTTCCAACATCAACAAGGCGCTGAAGAAGAAGGAAATCTCCAAGCTCATCAACGTCTCTTTCCGCAAGTGCGGTCTGAAGGAAACCGTGGTGTTCGCCGACAAGCTGCTGCAAAACGGCTTCCGTCTGGCCACGCGCGCGGGCTTCTCCGTGGCGATCGACGACATGCTGGTGCCGACGCAAAAGGTCGAGATCCTGGCCCGCGCCGAAACCGAAGTCAAAGAGATCGAGCAGCAGTACGTCTCCGGTCTGGTGACGTCGGGCGAGCGTTACAACAAGGTGGTGGACATCTGGGGCAAGGCCGGTGACGACGTGTCCAAGGTGATGATGGACCAGCTCAAGGTAGAGAAGACCATCGACCGCCATGGCAAGGAAGTCAACCAGGAGTCCTTCAACGCCATCTACATGATGGCCGACTCGGGCGCCCGGGGTTCTGCCGCGCAGATTCGCCAGCTGGCCGGTATGCGTGGCCTGATGGCCAAGCCAGACGGCTCCATCATCGAGACGCCCATCACGGCCAACTTCCGTGAAGGTCTGAACGTGTTGCAGTACTTCATCTCCACCCACGGTGCCCGTAAGGGTCTGGCGGATACGGCGCTGAAGACGGCCAACTCGGGTTACCTGACCCGCCGTCTGGTCGATGTGACGCAAGACTTGGTGGTGACCGAGGAAGATTGCGGCACCTCCAATGGCGCTTTGATGCGCGCTATCGTCGAGGGCGGCGAGGTGATCGAGTCGCTGCGCGAGCGTATCCTGGGCCGCACGGTGGCCGAAGAGGTGCTGCACCCCGAAACCCGCGCTGTGCTGGCACCCGCTGGCCAGATGCTGGAAGAAGACCTGATCGAAGAACTGGAAGCTGCCGGTGTCGATGAGGTGAAGGTGCGCACTGCGCTGACCTGCGAAACCCGCTTTGGCCTGTGTGCCAAGTGCTATGGCCGCGACCTGGGCCGTGGCGGCCTGATCAACCTCGGCGAGGCCGTGGGTGTGATTGCTGCCCAGTCCATCGGCGAGCCCGGTACGCAGCTGACCATGCGCACGTTCCACATCGGTGGTGCCGCATCCCGTGCTGCCATTGCGTCCAGCGTGGAAGCCAAGTCCAACGGCGTGATCGGCTTCAACGCCACGATGCGCTACGTGACCAACTCCAAGGGCGAGCTGGTGGTGATTTCGCGTTCTGGCGAAATCGTCATTCAGGACGAGCATGGCCGCGAGCGCGAACGCCACAAGGTGCCTTACGGTGCGACCCTGGCGATCAAGGCCGACCAGCAGATCAAGGCTGGCACCATCCTGGCCAACTGGGATCCACTGACGCGCCCGATCATTACCGAGTTCGCTGGCGAGGCGAAGTTCGAGAACGTCGAGGAAGGCCTCACCGTGGCCAAGCAGGTGGACGAGGTCACTGGCCTGTCCACCCTGGTGGTGATCGACCCCAAGCGCCGTGGCTCTACCAAGGTGGTCAAGCCCCAGGTCAAGCTGATCGATGCCAATGGCAACGAAGTGAAGATCCCTGGCACCGACCACTCGGTGACGATTGGCTTCCAGGTGGGCGCGCTGATCCAGGTGCGCGACGGCCAGGACGTGGGCCCCGGCGAAGTGCTGGCCCGTATCCCAATCGAAGGCCAGAAAACCCGCGACATTACCGGCGGTCTGCCGCGCGTGGCCGAGCTGTTCGAAGCCCGCACGCCCAAGGACAAGGGCACGCTGGCAGAAAGCACCGGCACGGTGTCGTTCGGCAAGGAGACCAAGGGCAAGATTCGCTTGCAGATCACCGACCCCGAGGGCAAGGTGTCCGAAGAGCTGGTGCCCAAGGAAAAGAACATCCTGGTGCACGAAGGCCAGGTGGTCAACAAGGGCGAATCGATTGTGGACGGCCCCGCCGATCCGCAAGACATCCTGCGCCTGCTGGGCATCGAAGAGCTGTCGCGCTACATCGTCGATGAAGTGCAGGACGTGTACCGCTTGCAAGGCGTGAAGATCAACGACAAGCACATCGAAGTGATTGTTCGCCAGATGCTGCGCCGCGTGGTGGTGGAGAACACGGGCGATTCGAACTACATCGCCGGTGAACAGGTCGAGCGCTCGGAAATCCTCAACACCAACGATGCGTTGCAGGCCGAGGGCAAGATCCCCGCGACCTACAGCAACTTGTTGCTGGGTATTACCAAGGCTTCGCTGTCCACCGACTCGTTCATCTCTGCGGCATCCTTCCAGGAAACCACCCGCGTGCTGACCGAAGCGGCCATCATGGGCAAGCGCGACGAGCTGCGCGGCCTGAAGGAAAACGTCATTGTGGGCCGCCTGATCCCGGCCGGTACCGGCATGGCCTACCACCAGGCGCGCAAGGTCAAGGACGCCATGGACGACGCCGAGCGCCGCGCCATCGCCGAAGCCGAAGCCGCTGAAATGGCGGGCACGCTGGACGACGCCGACACCGAAGTCGGTACGCACGACGCTGCAGCCGACTAAGCCCCCGGGCTTTTGCCGTGTGCTCCCGGTCTGTCTTTGGGCGGGCCGGGAGCTTTTTTGTGGGCCAGTCCCTCTGAACCCTCCCATGCCACCAGGTGGTGGCGCTGGAAGTTGTGCATGTTGTCTTCCTCCATTTTCTGGACTGTTCTGGCGATCCTGCTGTTTTGGTCCGTAGGGGCCTACAACCGCGTGGTGCGGCTGCGTTCTGCGGCCTTGCAGGCTTTTGGGGCACTGGACGCGCACTGGGTGCGCATGCTGGCGTTGCTGGGCGAGTGCGATGTGGCCCAAGACAGTGCGGGCCTGGCGGTGACACCAGCGCACCAGGCATTGCAGGCGGCTACCACCGGGTTTGGTGCCACCTTGGCCGTGGCCCGTGCCCGGCCCTTGCAGGCCGATGCCGCGGCAGCCTTGGTCAGTGCCCACGAAGCATTGGAGCTGGCCTGGCAAGGTTGGGTGGCGCAGGCCCAGGGTACGCAGGAGCGATCTCCCTGGGAGTCCCGCTGGGCACAGCACGGGCAGCAAAATGCCCTGGCACGGCAGCAATTCAATGATGCCGTGGCGAATTACAACGCCGCGATTGCGCAGTTTCCGGCACAGGTACTGGCGTGGCTGTTTGGCTTCCAGCCAGCGAAAGCACTATGACAAAAAACCAAATCTCCCGGCCTGCACCGCAGCGCCGTTCACCGGCACCGGCTGCACCGGCCTCAATCCCTGGCGATCAGCGCAGCCACAGCGTTGCCTTGTCGCGCCAGTTGCACAGCGTGGCGCGGGCGTTGCACGACATTCGCGCGGGCCGCTCGGGCACGGCGGTGCTGGAGACCGTGCCGCCACTGCTGCGCCCGGGCGTGCAGGCGCTGCTGTTCCAGGTGCTGCGCACGCTGGGCCGTGCCGAGGCGCTGCGCCGCCAGCTGGCACCGCGCACGCCGCCGCCAGCCGTCGATGCGCTGTTGTGCGTGGCGCTGGCCTTGCTGTGCGGCGATGCCGACGATTTGCCCTACGAGCCCTTCACCCTGGTTAACCAGGCCGTAGAGGCGGCCAAGACCGATAGCGCCACCCGCGCCCAGGCCGCTTTTTTGAACGCCTGCCTGCGCCGCTTCCTGCGCGAACGCGATGCCTTGCTGCAAGCGACGCAGCAAGATCCGCAAGCCCAGTGGAACCACCCGCGCTGGTGGGTTGAACGGCTGCGCAAAGACCACCCCACGCAATGGCAGCAGATTCTGCGGGCCAACAATGCGCAGGCACCTATGGTGCTCAGAATAAATCAACAAAAAACGACGCTAGACCAATACCAGAGCGCGCTAGCAGCTATCAATATAAAAGCAAATCCGGTGGGTGCGGTGGGGTTGGTATTGCAACGCGCCGTACCGGTGCAGCAGCTGCCCGGTTTTGCGGAAGGCTGGGTGTCGGTGCAGGACGCGGCTGCGCAAATGGCCGCGCCCTTGCTGCTGTCGGGACTGGATTTGGCGCAGCCCCTGCGCGTGCTGGACGCCTGCGCCGCCCCTGGCGGCAAAACCGCGCACCTGCTCGAATATGCGGGCCCGGCGGCGGCACTACAGGTGACAGCACTGGACATTGACCCCGCCCGCTGCGAGCGCATCCATGAGACCTTGCAGCGCCTGGGCCTGCGCGCACAGGTGCTGGCCGCCGATGCGGGCCGCCCACAAGACTGGTGGCAGCAAGACTGCGGTGGCCAGCTGTTTGACGCCATCTTGCTGGATGCGCCCTGCACCGCCTCGGGGATCGTGCGCCGCCACCCCGACGTGCGCTGGCTGCGCCGCGAGAGCGACATCGCCCAGCTGGCGCACATACAGGCGCGCCTGCTGGAAACCCTCTGGCCCCTGCTGCAACCCGGTGGGCGCCTGCTGTATTGCACCTGCTCGGTATTTCGGGCCGAAGGCGATGGTCAGGTGCAAGCGTTTCTTGCGCACCACAGCAATGCACGCTTGCTGCCTTCGCCCGGGCATTTATTGCCGGGCATGGGCGACAAGGGCAGCCCCGTCCCGGACAATCTGCACGGTGAGCATGACGGATTCTTTTACGCCCTGTTGCAAAAGGCACCTGCCTGACGCCAGCCGCAGCGCCCCCCGATGGGTGGCGCTGCTGGCAGTGCTGTGGCTGTGGTGTTCCATGGCGCTGCCTGCGCTGGTACACGCCCAGCCGGCTACGGCCATCTCCGAGTTGCGCGTGGAGCGCACCGACGAGGGCCTGTTCCTGAGCGCTGCGCTGCAACTGGAGCTGCCTGCGCTGGTCGAGGACGCCTTGTACCAAGGCATTCCGGTGTTTTTCGTGGCCGAAGCCGAGGTGCTGCGCGAGCGCTGGTACTGGTCGGCACAGCGCGTGGCCCGCAGTGCGCGCTACATGCGCCTGAGCTACCAGCCTTTGACGCGGCGCTGGCGCCTGGCCGTGTCTGCCAACCCCATCGACAGCAGTGGCCTGGGCGTGGTGCTGGGGCAAAACTACGACGGCCTGGAAGAAGCGCTGCTGGCCATGCAGCGCATTGCCCAATGGAAAATCGCCGAGGCACCCGCCATCGAACCGGGTGAGCGCTACAGCGTTCACCTGCGGTTCAGCCTCGACACTTCGCAACTGCCCCGGCCCTTGCAGATTGGCGCTCTGGGCCGCTCGGGGTCGGGATGGAACATTTCCATGGCGCGCAGCCTGCGCCTGACGATGGAGAGCGCCAAGTCAACTACCCCGCCCTGAAGGCGGGGCTTGGAGCCGAAAGGCTTCAAGCCAGGTTGACCAGGGAAAGCGGTAGCCAATCCGCTTGCGTTGACAACAGGTCGTTCAGACGCACCAGCAAATGCTTCCTCAGTTTGCTGCTCTGCAAGGCGTTGACCATGCTGGGCAAAGGTAAAGGCCCGAAGGTTGACGCCGCAGCTTGCAAAAGCTGGAGCCGGTTGCCGACATTCCCGAGGGGAGCGGTCTCGCAAGAGGCCCGTCACCAGGCCCGTAAGGGCTGACCGCTGGAAAGACAGCAGTTTTTTGGGAGAGATACGTGGCAGTTTTTGTGTTGGACACCCAAGGTAAGGCGCTGATGCCCTGCACCGAAAAGCGCGCGCGGCTGCTGCTGGCGCGTGGCCGGGCGCGGGTGCATCGCCTCGTGCCCATGGTGATCCGGCTCGTGGATCGCCAGATTGCATCCTGTACCTTGCAGCCGCTGCGTTTGAAACTCGACCCCGGTAGCAAAACTACCGGTTTGGCACTGGTGCGCGATGCTCAAGCTATCGACACGCAAAGCGGCGAAGTGCAGACCTGCGCCGTGGTGCTGAACCTGATGGAGCTGCTGCATCGCGGCAAGCAAATCTCCGAAGCCCTGACGGCCCGCCGCCAGATGCGCCACCGCCGTCGCAGCAGTTTGCGCCACCGCGCCCCGCGCTTTCTCAACCGCGGCAACCAAAAATCCGGCTGGCTGGCGCCCTCGTTGCAACACCGGGTGGACACCAGCATGGCCTGGGTGCAGCGCATCCAGCGCTGGGCGCCAATCACCGCGCTCAGCAGCGAGCTGGTGCGCTTTGACACGCAAGCCCTGCAAAACCCGGAAATCTCCGGTGTCGAATACCAGCAAGGCACCTTGTTCGGCTACGAGCTGCGCGAGTACCTGCTGGAGAAATGGGGCCGTCAGTGCGCTTACTGCGATGCCACAGACGTGCCGCTGCAAATCGAACACATCCGCCCGAAAGCGCAAGGCGGCAGCAACCGGGCAG
>NZ_JAQUAL010000024.1:0-29108 GCF_028687295.1 Simplicispira sp. | reverse complement strand
TCGCCACCGACTGGGCGCTGTGGTTACTGACGCTGGTGGTGGCGCTGCTGGTGTGGCGCACCCGGCTGCACTTGCTCTGGCTGCTGGGCGCTGGCGCCCTGTTGGGCGCGCTGGGCTGGGTTTGAGCTAAGGGGCGATGGCGACCGTCGTTGTGACGGCGGCGCCCGCCCAAGCCGCACGCGCCCTCAGCCGCGCTGGCGCAGGGCCTCGTACAAGCACACGCCGCTGGCCACCGACACGTTCAGGCTCTCGACGGCGCCCTTCATGGGGATGCTGACCAGCTCATCGCAGGTTTTGCGCGTAAGTTGGCGCATGCCGTCGCCCTCGGCGCCCAGCACCAGGGCCACGGGGCCTTTCAAGTCCACCTGGTAGATGGTTTTGGGCGCATCGTCGCTGGTGCCGATGATCCAGATGTTGCGCTCTTTGAGTTCATTGAGCGTGCGCGCCAGGTTGGTCACCATGAAGTACGGCATGGTTTCGGCAGCGCCACTGGCCACCTTGGCCACGGTGGCGTTGATGCCCACGGCGTGGTCTTTGGGCGCAATGACGGCGTGCGCACCTGCACCATCGGCCACGCGCAGGCAGGCGCCCAGGTTGTGCGGGTCGGTCACGCCATCGAGCACCAGCAACAGCGGCTGCTCAATGCCAGCTTCTTCGAGGTTTTCCAGCAGCTCATCCAGCGACGTGACCTGTGCCACGGCCTCGACGCGCGCAGCCACGCCCTGATGGCCGTGGCTGCCCGCCAGCTTGGCCAGGCGCACGCTGTCGGCTTCGATCAAGCGAGCACCGGCCTCACGGGCGCGGTCCAGAAACTGGCGCATGCGCGCATCGCGCCGCGTAGCTTCGTAATAGATTTCAATGATGGATTGGGGCGCGGTCTTCAAACGCACGCCCACGGCATGGAAGCCGAAAAGGACTTTGGGGGAGGACATGGCCGGGGATTATCCGGGCTTTGCCGCCAGCGCCCCGGCCAGGCCAGCGGGGGCACCTAAAATACCGCCCCCACCCTCCCCCCTACCTTTTCCAGCTACCTGTCGGAAACACCATGATTCTTTCTCCGCTGCTTCGCTGGACCCAACGCACCAGTCTGGTCACGCAAATTGTGATTGCCCTGCTGGCGGGCATCGCCTTGGCTGTGCTGCTGCCAGCGGCCACGCCCCAGGTGGCGCTGCTGGGCACGTTGTTTATTGCCGCCCTGAAGGCAGTGGCGCCGGTGCTGGTGTTCATTTTGGTCATTGCAGCCATCAGCAACCACAAGCCCGGTGAGGCCACACACATGCGCCCGGTGCTGGCGCTGTACCTGGTGGGCACCTTGGCAGCAGCGGTGGTGGCGGTAGTGGCCAGCCTGTGGTTTCCATCCACGCTGGTGCTGCAAGCGCCAGCACAGGCGGCAGATGGCCCGTCGCGCATCCAGGATGTGCTGCTGGCGCTGTTGATGAACGTGGTGGACAACCCGGTGCGCGCCCTGACCAACGCCAATTACATCGGCATTCTGGCCTGGGCAGTGGGCATTGGCATGGCGCTGCGCCACGCCAGCGCAGGCACAAGGGCGGTGATGGCGGATTTGTCGGCAGCCATCACGTACATCATCCAGTGGGTGATCCGCTTTGCGCCGCTGGGTATTTTTGGCCTGGTGGCCAGCACGTTTGCCGAGGCCGGTGCCAACGCACTGTGGGGCTACGCCCACCTGCTGGCGGTGCTGCTGGGCTGCATGCTGTTTGTGGCGTTGGTGGTGAACCCGCTGATTGTGTTTGCCGTGCTGCGCAGCAACCCCTATCCACTGGTGTTTACCTGCCTGCGCGAGAGCGGTGTGACGGCATTTTTCACGCGCAGCTCGGCAGCCAACATCCCCATCAATCTGGCCCTGGCCAAGCGCCTGGGCCTGAACGAGGACACCTACAGCATCGCCATTCCGCTGGGCGCCACCATCAACATGGCGGGCGCAGCCATCACCATCAGCGTATTGTCGCTGGCCGCCGTTCACACGCTGGGCATTGCGGTGGATTGGCCCACGGCGCTGCTGCTGTGCGTGGTGGCGTCGGTGTGCGCCTGTGGCGCCTCGGGTGTGGCCGGTGGCTCGCTGTTGCTGATTCCGCTGGCGTGCAGCCTGTTTGGCATTACCAACGATGTAGCCATGCAGGTGGTGGCCATTGGTTTCATCATCGGCATCCTGCAAGATTCGGCGGAAACGGCGCTCAACTCCTCGACCGATGTGCTGTTCACTGCCACCGCCTGCCGCGCGGCGCAGGCCGCCGAGGCCGCTGGCCAGCGCTGAGCTTCAGGCGCTGATGCGCCCGGCGTCGATGGTGATGCAGCGCTCGCAGCGCTGGGCAATGCCCCGGTCGTGCGTCACCAGCACCAGCGTGGTGCCCTGCTCACGGTTCAGGTCAAACATGAGCTGCATGATGGTCTCGCCAGTGGCAAAGTCCAAGCTGCCCGTGGGCTCGTCGGCCAGCAGCACGGCGGGCTGCACCACAAACGCCCGCGCCAACGCCACGCGCTGCTGCTCGCCGCCGCTGAGCACTTTGGGGTAGTGGTTCAGGCGCTGGCCCAGACCCACATGGGCCAGCATCTCGGCAGCGACTTTGCGCGCATCGCGGCGGTTGGCCAGCTCCAGCGGCAGCATCACGTTTTCCAGCGCCGTGAGGTTGCCCATGAGCTGAAAGCTCTGGAACACAAAGCCCATCTTTTGCGCCCGCAGGGCGGCGCGGTCATCCTCGCTCAAGGCAAAGAGATCGTGGCCATCAAGCCGCACCGTGCCGTGCGTGGGCACATCCAGACCGGCAATGATGGACAGGAGCGTGCTTTTGCCCGACCCCGACGCACCCACAATCGCCACAGTTTCCCGCGCTGCCAGCCGGAAATCGATATCCCGCAAAATGTGCAGCGTGCCGGTGGAATCGGTGACAGATTTATCAACATGCTCGACGGCAATGATGGGTGTAGCGGGCGTAGCAGTGGTTGCGGACATGAAAGGCCTTGTACTGTGAATCAAAACGCGTATCGACGCGACTTTATCGTGGGGACGCTGGCGGCAACGCTGGCTGCATGGTGTATCCCTGCCATGGCGCAGGGCACCGCCGCAGCGGGCAAAACCGCGCCACGACAGACCATCCTGGTGGTGGGGGACTCACTCAGCGCGGAATACGGCCTGGCCCGGGGCACGGGCTGGGTGGCGCTATTGGAAAAACGCTTGGCCACTGAAAAGCTGCCCGCCCACGTCGTCAATGCCAGCGTGAGCGGCGAAACCACGGCGGGCGGAAGATCGCGCCTGGTTGCCCTGCTGGCCCAGCACCGGCCCACGCTGGTAGTGATTGAACTGGGGGGCAACGATGCGCTGCGCGGGCTGGCACTGAAAAGCACTGAAGACAACTTGGCCTGGATGACACAGACCGCACAGAAGGCAGGCGCCAAGGTGCTCTTGGTGGGGATGCAGGTGCCGCCCAACTATGGCAGCGACTACGCGCGCCGGTTTGCCGGTATTTTTGCCACCGTGGCAGAACAGCACCAAGCGGCGGTGGTGCCGTTTTTTCTTAAAGGCATTGCGGATGGGCCCGATCCGGTAGCAATGTTCCAGCCTGATCGCATCCACCCACGCGCTGAAGCGCATCCGCAGATGCTCAACAACGTGTGGCCAGCGCTGCGCAAGTTGCTGCGCTGATCAACGGCCAATCAGCCCGGTGCGCCCTCGCCGGATGCAGGGGAGACAGCGGGGTTATCGACATCGCCACCAGGGGCGACATAGGTGTCAGAGTGGCGTGCGGGGGCAGATTTGGCGCGCAGCTTCTCTTCTTTTTTCTTCTTTTTTGCCAGCTCGCGCTGGCGCTTTTCGTATCCGTAGTTCGGTGTAGCCAAGGTATGTACTCTCCTAAGTGAAGACCCACTGTAACAGCTTGACCTTGGCGCCTTTCACCCAGCAAAAAAACCCTGCGCGGCAAATGCATCAGGCAGGCGCAAAGGCACACTGCATGGCTTGCTGCAAATCCTGCTGCAGGTCTTGCACGGCCTCCAGCCCCACCGAGAAGCGCACCACATGACCTGGTTGCAAATGCGGCACAGGCCGATGGCGCATGCTGGCAATGTCGTAGGGCACAACCAGACTCATGGGGCCACCCCAGCTGTAGCCCAACTTGAACAGGCGCAAACCATCGCAAAAAGCGTCGACTTGGTGTTGGCTGTAGCGTGCATCGAACACCACGCTGAACAGCCCGGCCGCCCAGCCTTCGCCGCCATGCAAGGCGCCGCACACAGCCTGCCAGTGGGCGTGGCCTGGCGAACCTGGCAACGCCGGGTGCAGCACCTGCACCACAGGACTTTGCTGCTGCATCCAGCGGGCCAGATCACGCGCAGCCAGATCGTGGGCGCGGTAGCGCAGTGCAATGCTGGGCAGGGAGCGCAGCACCGCCTCCACATCGTTGGCGCCCACGCCCAAACCCAGGTGCATGTGCAGCAGTTTGATCTTCAGGTGCAGCGCCGCATCGCGCGTGATGACGCTGCCCATGAGCACATCGCCGCCGCCGCTGGGGTATTTGGTCAGCGCGTGGGCCGATACATCGACGGCCAGGCTGCCGCTGCCGTCACCCATCAAATCAAATGGGGCAAAGGCCAGGCCTGCGCCCCAGGTGTTGTCCAGCGCCGTGGTGATGCCACGCGACTTGCACAAGCGCACCATCTCCAGCAAATCGGGAAACTCCATGGTGACGGAGCCTGGCGCCTCCAGCCACACCAAGCGTGTGGCAGGCGACAGTTTGGCTGCCAGATCGGCCACATCCAGCGGGTCGTACAACACATGGCGGATACCAAACTGCGCCAGTGTGGCCTGCGCCATGGATTGGTTGGGGCCGTAGGCGTTGTCGGGAATCAGCACTTCATCGCCCGCTTTGAGCAGCGCCAGCGACACATTGGCAATCGCAGCCAAACCGCTGGGCACCAGCACGCACTGCAAACCGCCCTCCAAGGCGCACAGGCGCTCTTCCAGAATGAATGTGGTGGGCGTGCCGTGCAGGCCGTAGGTGTAGCTGCTTTTGTCCATCCACTGGCGGGTGCGCATGGCCGCCACGCTCGGGAAAATGACCGTGGACGCCTTGTGCACTGCGGGCGCGGGCGCCATAAAACCAGCAGGCGGCTGGTAGTCCAAGTGAATGAGGCGGGTGGACAAATCAGTAGCAGGTGTTTTCATGCGGCGATGGTATCGCGCCCCCATGAAGCCCCGCAGGGTCTCAAATGGCCTTCACAGAAAGCTGGTTCATCACTGAACTGACACCCTTGACCCCTTGGGCGATGGCCGTGGCGCGGTCTTTGGCTTCTTGCGTGGGTGCAGGCCCGTTGAGCGTGACGACACCATCGCGCGTATCCACATCAATCTTGAGCGCGCTCAGGGTGGGGTCTTTGGCCAAGCCTGCCGATACCTGCGCGGTGATCGCAGCATCGTCCATTTTCTCGAGCACGGCATTTCCTGCTTGGCGTGCGGCATCGCCAGCGCCCTCGGCTGCAGCCTCTGCTTTGACAGCGCCCTGCTCCACCTTGGCCCCCGCAGATTCCAGCGCTTGCTGCGCCTTGGCTTTGGCCTCGGCAGCGGCTTTCTCGGTCTGCTCTACAGCCGCATCAATTTTTTGTCCTACCGTAGGCTCCTTCATTTTGTCGCAAGCCGACAAGCCGAATGCCAAGGCCGTGACTGCCAAAAGTCCAGCAATGCGAAGGGTTGGGCGCTTGAAAACAGGGGACTTTGTCATGCTCTTTTCTCCGATGAATGAAATAACTGGAGACTCTAGGCGACCCCACCACTGCGGGTCAGTCAGAACCCGCCGAAATCACTGTAGGACAGCAGCGACACAGCGCCCGCAACAGAAACACCCCCAACTGGCCCAACCGCCCAGCGCAATGGCAGCACCCCGATAAAAACGCCAATGCAATGCTTTTTGCTACTGGAACGCCAAAAGGCATTTTTTTGTGTATATAATTTGAGGCTTATTCCTCAATAGCTCAGTTGGTAGAGCGCCGGACTGTTAATCCGTAGGTCCCTGGTTCGAGCCCAGGTTGAGGAGCCAAATACCAAGTAAATGCAGCCGTCATTTACGCTCCATTTTCCTCAATAGCTCAGTTGGTAGAGCGCCGGACTGTTAATCCGTAGGTCCCTGGTTCGAGCCCAGGTTGAGGAGCCAAATACTGGCCTAGCAGTCAACAAAAAAGCCACCGTAACCCGGTGGCTTTTTTGTTTTGGCTTGCAGTTTCAGCTACGTCCCTGCTGGCTGCTGCGACCGGGCATGGCCTCGCCCAGATAGTCCAGAAAACTGCGCACCGCTGGCGACAGCCCCCGGCGCGACGGAAACACCGCATGCACGATGCCCGGCGTAGGCGCCCATTCGGGCAGCACGCGCACCAGACGGCCATCGCGCATCTCTTCATGGCACATGTAGTCGGGTAGCCAGCACATGCCGGTGCCCGCCAGCGCAGCAAATTTCAGCGTCAGCAAATCATCGGCCACATAGCGCGGGTGGTGGTGTACCACTTGGTGTGCGCCTTGCGGGCCGGTAAGGTGCCAGGTGGCGCGGCCATCGGGCGCGGACATGGCGATGCTGTCGAGCCGCGTCAAGTCCTCCAGCGTTTCGGGCGTGCCTTGGCGCATGAGCAGCTCCGGGCTGGCCACCAGCACCTGGCGCGCAATGTCCAGGCGCTTGACCACCATGCTGGCGCTGTCGTCCAGCGACGAGCGCACGCGCAGCGCCACATCTACGCCCTCTTCCACCAAATTCACGGCCCGGTTAGAGACCTGCATCTCCACGCGCACCTGCGGGTGGCGCGCCAGAAATACCGGCATCAGCTCGCCCAGCACGGTTTGCGCCAGCGTGACGGGGCAACTGACGCGGATGGTGCCGCGCGGCGCCGCCTGCACCTGGGCCACCGTGTCCCAGGCGGCCTGGGCCGACTCGCGCATGGCCTGGCAGTGGCGCAAATACGCCTCGCCCACCTCGGTCAGGGCGATTTTGCGGGTGGTGCGCTGCAACAGGCGCACACCCAGCTGCGCTTCCAACTCCGAGACGCGGCGCGACAGGCGCGATTTGGGTACACCCAGCACCCGGCCCGCAGCGGCAAAGCCACCGCGCTCCACCACCTCGGCAAAGTACAACATGTCGTTCAGGTCTTGCATAACAGGCTTCATTGTTCCAAAAACAGGACTAACCAGTGCGAATTTGACCACTTATCAACGCATGGTGCCAAACCCATAATCAATACCAATGCGGCGCCACGGGGAGCACCGCCCACCACCTTCAGGAGAAAACCATGCAACTGCTGCACATCGATTCGGCCATCACTGGCAACCAATCTGTTTCGCGCCAACTGACGGCACAAATCGTCGAGGCCTGGAAAGCCAGTCACCCGAATACTCAGGTAAGTTACCTTGACTTGGTGACCAACGCCCCCGCCCACTTCACCATGGATGCCATGGCCCCGCGCACCGGCCAGACCGAGGGCTTGAGCGAGTCCCAGCAGCGCGAAAACGCTGTCTCCGAGCAGCTGGTGAGCCAGTTTTTGGCCGCCGATGTGGTGGTGATTGGCGCACCGTTCTACAACTTCGGCATTCCCACGCAGCTCAAGGCCTGGATTGACCGCATCGCCCAGCCGGGCCGCACCTTCCAGTACACGGCCAACGGCCCCGAAGGTCTGGCCAAGGGCAAGACGGTGATCATTGCCTCGACCCGGGGCGGCGTGTATTCGACCAGCGAAGGCGGCCGCGCCATGGAGCACCAAGAGAGCTACCTGCAAACCGTGCTGGGCTTTTTCGGTGTGACCGATGTGCGTTTTGTGCGTGCCGAAGGCGTGGCCATGGGCGGCGACGCCAAGGCCCTGGCCCTGGACAGCGCCAGCCGCGATATCACCGCCGCTGCCGCCAACCAGCCCCAGGCCACGCAAGCGGCCTGAGCGCCGCGCAGCCCCCTTCGGGTGCCCACCAGCACCCGCTGCCCACACCCGGCCTGGCGCCGGGTTTTTGCATCCTAAATAGGCTCTAGCCCTTACAGATCGGGCGCTAGCAGCTATCAAATCCATAGTTCCTGCACAGCAGCGACGGGTATCCAGCAGCACCGCAGGCGCTCTCCCGCCAGATGGATAGCCAAAACACCGCTTAAGGCCCGTCCAGTAAGCGCAAGCAGCTATCAAATCAAGAGTAAACAGTGTGGATGCGGGTGTTAATCCAGCCCTCAGAATCGGTCTTCACAATGCAGGCTTCTCAGTACTTTGAAGGACGAAACCATGAAGACTTTCTCGATGTTTGCAGCGGGTGTTTTGTTGGCTGGCGCGGCCATGGCACAACCGGCCACGGGCGGTTTTACGGGCGCACAGGCGACGGCACGCGGTGGGTTCAACGGCCCCTCCACCATCGTGACCGCCGAGCACGCCAAGACGCTGCGCGACGACACCCCGGTCACGCTGCGCGGCACGATTGAACGCCACACCGGCGGCGAGAACTATGTCTTCAAGGACGCCAGCGGCACCGTGGAGGTGGAAATTGACGACCGCCATTGGCAAGGCCAGACCGTGTCGCCCCAGGACACGGTGGAAATCTCCGGTGAGGTCGATCACCAGCGCCACCGCAACACGGTGGAAATCGACGTCAAGCGCCTGCGCAAGCTCTGAGCGCAGCGCAGCCCGCGCGGGTGCCAGTGCGCACCAGCTCCCACCCGGCCTGGCGCCGGGTTTTTTGATGGTCAAAATGGCCTCCGGCGCTTTTCTGGTGTGCGCGAAAAGCTATCAAAATAGTAGCTATCTTGTACGGTCGTGGCGGCACACCGGCCAGCCACCACACGCTCAAACGGGCGCGGCGATCAGTTGCAGCCCCGGAGGCAGGGTTTCTCCAAAGCTGCGGCGCTGGTCGGCTTCGTCGAGTTGCACGGCCTCGCGCACCATGGCGCTCCAGCCGGGCGGTGCTTTGGCCGCCACAAGGCGGCGGATGACCTCGGCGCGCAGGGGCTCGGGCACGTCGCGGGCACGGTCGCCGCTGCAACGGGCGATCTGGGCAGCAGCGAAAGCAGCGGGCTCCACGGTTTTCCAGTCTTGCGCCAGCAGCACTTGCAGCCAGGCAGCGGCGGTGTCGGGCGGCACCACGTGGTGGGCGCTGCCGTACAGCGGCACGCGCGCGCCCACACGGCCCACGGCCCACCAGGACTGCGGACTTTCTGTGGGGCGCTGCAAGCGCTCCAGCAGCCAGTGGCCCACGTCAATGCGGTGCGCAATGGGCACCTGCTCCAGCGAGGCGGCCAGGCGCACCATGTCGTCGTAGCTGCCGTGCAGGGGCGATTTGCCCCGGGGGGCGCTGGCCACGGCTTCCAGATGGCCGACCAGCGCTTCCAGCAGCACTAGTTGCTCCGGCTGCTGCAGTCCAGCGGCGGCGCGGCGCCACAGCGTCCACCACTCTGACCAGTTGGCGCTGTCGCTGGCGTACTGCAAGCCCTGGGCAAACAGCGTCCAGATTTGTTCCACACGCCAGGCGTCCAGCGGCGCGCCCACGCCGGGGCGCAGGCAGTAGCCAGCCAGATTGAACCAGGTGCGCTCGTGCTCGGCACTGCGGCGGCGCCGGCGGGCGCGCGCCCACAGGGCATCGAACAGGGCGCGCAGCAGGGCCACATCCCAGTCTTCGCGCTTGCCCAGCAGGCGCTCCAGGCGGGTGCGCAGCTGGCGCACCTCC
Organism: Simplicispira sp.; assembly: GCF_028687295.1. Taxonomy (NCBI): domain Bacteria; kingdom Pseudomonadati; phylum Pseudomonadota; class Betaproteobacteria; order Burkholderiales; family Comamonadaceae; genus Simplicispira; species Simplicispira sp. The sequence goes on along the minus strand of NZ_JAQUAL010000024.1, from coordinate 19,426 downwards.
TTGGCGTCGGGTTTGTGCGCGCTGCTGCCAAAAATGTGCTCGATCAGCGCCACGGCGTCGGGCAGGCGCGGGTGGCTGGCCGGGGCGGCGGGCGGCTGGGCGGCGGTGTCGGCATCGGTGCGCAGCTGGAAGGCCAGCAGCCAGCGCTGGCCGGGGTCTTCGGTGCGGGTGCAGTGCATCTCCAGCGTGCCGACCTCGGTCATGGTGGCCGTCAGCTGTACACGCACGTCTTTGCGCTGCTGGCCCGGGGGCAGCGGCAGCACGGTTTGCAGCGGCGGCAGGGGCTGGAAGGCCAAGTCGCCCTGCTCGGCGGTACTGGCGGACATGGCGCCATCGGGCAAATCGACCAGATCGCCCGCCTGCCACGGCGTGGTGGCCAGCGATGACACCAGATGGAAGCGCACCGCCTGCCCCAGCCGCAGGGCGAAGGTGTGCTCGCGCAGCGCCACCACCACGCCCTCCTGGGTGCCACGCGGCAGCACGCAAATGCCGCGCAGCGGGCCGCTGTGGCCCTCCAGCACCAAAAAATAACTGCGCGCGGCACCACCGCCAATGCCGTGGCCCAACTCGGGCACACGGGCAGCGCGCACCAGCGCGTAAGCCACGGCGCCACGGGCCACGGCCACATCGGGCGCATCGTTGTGCAGCAACCGCACCGGGGCGCCGCGCCAGCGCGCCAAGGTGTGCTCCAGGCGCTGGGCCAGGGCCGGGGCACGGAACACGCCGCCGTTGAGCAGCAGGGTATCGGGCAGCGCCACGGCATCGGGCGCGCTGGCATGGCGCGCCAGAAACTCCGCCACATGGCGGGTGATGGCCGCATCGGCGGGGTATGGCAGGCCCCATTCCACCAGCCCAGTGCGCCTGCGCTGCGGGCGCACGTCAGCGCCTTCTTCGGGCAGGAAGCCATCGACCACCAGGCGCTCGACTTCCGTGCGGCTGACGGTGGCCGACGCAGCACCGCCAATGAGCCGCGCGCCCGCGCCCAATAAGGTGATGGTGGCGTGGTCGGGGGCCTGTGGCGCCAGCAATTGTTCTTTGGCCAGACGGCACCGCTGCACCAGCTGGGCAAAGCGCGCTGCGGGCAGGGGCGCGCTGGCGCCCAGGCGCTGCTCCACCAGCCGGGCCAGCGCCATGTCCATGTTGTCGCCGCCCAGCATCAGGTGCTCGCCCACGCCGATGCGGGTGAGCTGGGGCAAGCCCTGCGGGCCGGGCTCGACCTGGATCAGCGTCAGGTCGGTGGTGCCGCCGCCCACGTCGCACACCAGCACCAGGCGCGCGCCCTCCAGTTCAGCCGCCAGACTGGCGCGGTGGCGAAACAGCCAGTCGTGGAACGCCGCCTGGGGCTCTTCCAGCAGGCGCAACGTGGGCAGACCGGCGCGGCGGGCGGCCTCCAGGGTCAGGGCACGCGCCCCTTCATCGAAGGAAGCGGGCACCGTGAGGACGATGTCTTGCTGCTCCAAAGGCGCATCGGCAAAGCGCACATTCCACGCCGCACGCACATGGGCCAGGTAACTGGCGCTGGCCTGCACGGGCGAGACGGTGGCCACGCCATCGCCCGCGCCCCAAGGCAGGATGGCCGCCGTTCGGTTCACGCCCGCGTGCGAGAGCCAGCTTTTGGCGCTGGCCACCAGCCGCCCCGGCACCTGCGCGCCCAGCGCCTGGGCGTAGCGACCCAGCACGGCAGGCGGTGCGTCGGGGGGCTCCTGGGCGTCGGGCGGCGCAGGCCAGGGCAGTTGCAGCTGCGCGGCGCTGAGTTCACCCGGCGCCGGGTGGTAGCGCACGGAGGGCAGCAGGGCTGAATCGGCCACTTCGCCCGGCCCCACCAGCTGGGGTATGGGCAGCAGCGCAATGCAGGCCGGGCCCGCTGCCGCCGCCAGCGGCGCGTAGGCCACCACGGTGTGGCTGGTGCCCAGGTCGATGCCGACGGTGTAGCGCGCGCTCACGGCTGGGCGGGGGTGGCGTCGCCTCGCGCGTCGAACTGCACCTTCCAGCGCTCGCTGCCGCCCACGGGCAAGGCTTCCAGCTCCAGGGTGCCGGTTTCAGTGACCCGCGCGTGCAGCTTGACGCGCACCACATCGCCCGGGGCGCGGCCCTGGGCGGGCAGGTTGGCTTCGATTTCGGCCAGCTCAATCAGCTCTTCGGGGCCCCAGAAGTCCAGCGTGCTGCCGACTTGGTCTTGGCGGCGCACCGAGGAGCCAAAAAAGCGAAAGCGCACTGGCTCGCCCACGATGAGGCCAAACTCCTGCGCCAGCGGGGGCGCTTCGCTGCCCTCTTCCATGCCAAAAGGTGCCAGGCACAGCGCCTGGATAGGCGGCTCCATGCCGGGGATGGCGGGCATGGCCGATTCCACCGCCACGTAATACGCCTGCGCCGTGCCGCCCCGGATGCGCACACCCCGACCCCGGCGCACGTAGCCGTAATAAGCCGCGCCGCGCGCCACGGCCAAGTCCAGATCAGCCCCGCCCAGCAGCCGCGCGGGCGCAGCCCCATCGGCACCGAGCCAGCCATTGAGGATGGACAGCACGCGCTCGGCAATCAACCCCGACTTGAGCACGCCGCCGTTGAACAGCACCGCCGTGGGGTGCAGAAAGCTGGCGCTCTCGGGCTGGGCCACGCCAAAGCCTTGCAACTGGGCCGTGGCGCCGCGCTGGCGGCTCAAGAAAGCGGCCAGGTGGCGGGTGATGGCCGCATCCTGCGCATAAGGCAGCCCCAGCTGAGTCAGCGCACCGCGTGAGCGGCTGATGGGCTGGTCCGACACGGCGGCCTGCGGGAAGAAGCCATCCACCAGCGTCTGCGTGAGTTCCTCGCGCGTGACTTCGGTGCGGATGGAACCCCCAATGAGCTTGGAGCCCCGGCTAGGCACCACCACGGGCACGCTTTGCACGGTGGGATCGCTGAGCAGCGCCTCTTTGGCAGCGCGGCAGGCATGGGCCAGCGCACGCGTTTGCCAGGGGTCGAGCTGCGTGCCTTGGGCGGCCAGCTTGCGCGCCACGCCGTAGGCCAGCGCCAAGTCCATGTTGTCGCCGCCCAGCAGGATGTGCTCGCCCACGGCCACGCGGTGCAGCTCCAGGTTGCCCTCGTTTTCCAGCACGGCAATCAGTGACAAGTCGGTGGTGCCACCGCCCACGTCCACCACCAGGATGGTGTCGCCCTGGCGCACGTCTTTGCGCCACTGGCCCGCGCTGCGCTGAATCCAGCTGTACAGCGCGGCCTGGGGCTCTTCCAGCAGGGTGAGGTTCTGGAAACCGGCGCTCTGGGCGGCCTCGGCGGTCAGCTCGCGCGCGGCGGGGTCGAACGAGGCTGGAATGGTGACCGTGACCTCTTGCTGGTCAAACGGCGCTTCGGGGTGCTGGGCATTCCAGGCAGCGCGCAAATGCGCCAGATAGCGGATCGAGGCATCGAGCGGCGAGATGCGTGCCACTTCGGCGGGCGCATCAGCGGGCAGGATGGCGCCGCGCCGATCCACACCAGGGTGGCACAGCCAGCTCTTGGCGCTGGAGACCAGCCGTATCGGCGTGGCGGCGCCGCGCGTGCGGGCAAATTCGCCCACAGCAAAGTCTTGCGCGCTGGCCCAGGGCAAGGCCAGATCGCCCGGTGCCAGCTCGCTCTCGTGGGGCAGGTACAAAAAGGACGGCAGCAGGGGCTTGCCCTCCAGCGTGCCGGGGCCGGTGAGCTGGGGCACTTGCAGCACGCCTTGCACCACGGCTTCGCCATCGCTGGCCTGGGTGTCCACCCACGACAGCGCGCAGTGCGTGGTGCCCAGGTCAATGCCGATGGTGTAGCGCGCGCTGCTGGCCGCGGGGGATGTGGGTGTGGATGTGGGCGCGTTCACAGTTCTACCTCCGCTTGGGCGACGATGGCTGGGTCATGGCCCGGGGCCAGCAAGGGCAGGCGGGTGTCGGTCACGCGCCAGCCACGGTGGCTGAGGGTGCCGACAAACGGCGCCTGCCCCACCACGTTGCCCGTGACGCGCACGGCAGCGGCGTCAAAGCCCGCCGCCAGCGTGACGCGGCTGCCTTCGGCCTCGCTGCGCACAGGGGTAATGGTGAAGTGTTCGCGCAGCACTTTGCGGCAGCCTTCGTGTACCACGCGTGCGGCAGCGCCGATGTCCGCGTCACCATAGGCGGCCACGTCTTCTTCCATGAAGTCGATAAAACGCGCATCGCGCTGCAGCAGGCCCAGCAATTGCAGTGCAGCCGCTTCGGGCAGGGCTTGCAGGGGCGGTGGCGGTGCAGGCACGGGTGCGGGAGGTGGCACGGGCGCAGGCGGCGCCACCGGTGCGGGTGCAGGCACGGGCGCCGGGGGCACGACAGGCGCCGGCGCCGGGGCGCCGCCCTGGCGCAGCTGGGCCACGCCAGCGGCAAACTCGGGGTTGCCAATGATGGAGAAAAAGCTGCTGATGGCCAGCGCAATGCGGCTCAGCAAGGAGGGGGGTTTTGGTGTCATGAAAAGAGTCGGTTGAGGCTCTGGCGCCTGGGCATCGTGTCAAAAACCGCTGCACACGCCAAAGCGCCGCAGGGATGCTGCGGCGCAATATTACCTAACTGGGAGCACCCCAAACACGCTCAAAACCCTGCGGCACCCGCCCCCGGCACCGGCCTGCGCACGCCCACAGCGTGCCCGCAGACCGCGCGGCGGCTGTGCGTCAGGCGTGTTTCTTCACCCAAGCCACGTAGCGATCCATCCAGCCCTGCAAAAACGCCCGGCTGGCCTGGCCCACCTGGCCGTCGGCATCGAACAACCCCTCTTTGGCCTGGATGAACGCTTCGGGTGCGCCCAGGGTGGGCGCATCCAGGTAGGCCAGGATGTTGCGCAGGTGCTGCTGCGCCAGCGCCGTACCGATGGCCCCGACCGACACGCCCAACACCCCCGCAGGCTTGCCCGCCCAGGCGTTCTGGCCGTAGGGGCGCGAAGCGTGGTCGATGGCGTTCTTGAGTACGCCCGGAATCGAGCGGTTGTATTCTGGCGTGACAAACATCAGGCCCTGCGCCGCCTGGATCTCGCTCTTGAGGCGCAGCACCGGGGCCGCCTGCTGGCCATCATCGTCCTGGTTGTACAGCGGCAGATCGTCCAGACGCAGCTGCGTCAGGTGGAAATCTGCCGGTGCCAGCCGCGCCAGCGCTGTGGCCAACTGGCGGTTGAAAGAGTCCTTGCGCAAGCTACCGACGATGACAGCAATATGGAATTGGCTCATAGCGCCTCCTGAACAGAGAAAGACCGCAAAAACACGGCCCAACCCATCATAGCGGCGCGATTTGTGGCGTGCACAGGGGCTGTGCGCGTGGCCCCAAAGCCATCAAAAACAAGAGCAGCCAGCGCAGTCTGCGTATGCCTTGGAGTCAGTATTTACCCCTAAAAAAAGCCATTCGACCAATTTGCACGGCAATGCACCTGCTATTCAGGCAATCCAAGCGCTGCGCAAAACCCCTTTGGCCCTTTGGAAAGGCGGATGCACGGTTACACTGCCAGCACTGTGCCCACCCCCGCCGTGCCCCCTACAGCCTCCCCCCACCTCGTTGACTTGCGTGATCTGCGCCTGGAAACCGCCCAGGCATTGGTCGGCGCGTCTGCGCAGTCGCCCGAGGCTGCGGCGCCCGAACGCTACCTGCAAGAATTGATCGACGGTTTGTGCGAACTCTCCCTCAAAGACCCGTTGACAGGGCTGGCCAACCGGCGCTATTTCCTCAGCGTGCTGGAGCGCGAGATTGACCGCGTAGCCCGCTCGGGCGAGTCGGCGCTGCTGCTGCTGCTGGACATAGACCATTTCAAGACCGTCAACGACACCCACGGCCACATCGCAGGCGACCGGGTGCTACAGGATGTGGCACGCACACTGAGCACCTGCGTGCGCCCCATGGACACCCTGGCGCGCTACGGCGGCGAAGAATTCGCCGTGGTGCTGCCCGGTTGCCAGGCGGCGTTTGGCCACATCGTGGCCGAGCGCATCCGCATGGCCATCGAAAAAACGCCGGTACGCATCGCCCCTTCCAAGGAGCTGCATATCACCATCAGTATTGGCGGCGCCTTTGCATTGCAATGGATACGCTCGACTACCTCGTTGTGGGTCGATCGCGCCGACCTGCAACTCTACAAGGCAAAATCGGCCGGTCGCAACCGTGTGCATCTTGAAGAAGAACCCAGCAGCACTGTGACCGCTGAAGAGAAAGGTTTGCTGTTTGGCACCCTCTATCCGCCGTCTGGCTGGGGCGATCTGCCCCCCCAAGATCCCACCGACAGCGCATTTTGAAAGCGATGAGATGAGCGACGCGCCGTCCACCCAACCCATCCCAGCGGACGCCAGCCCTGCGCCCGCGCAGACCGGTGCCCGCATCATTGCCGTGACCAGTGGCAAGGGCGGTGTGGGCAAAACCTTTGTCTCTGCCAACCTGGCCGCTGCATTGGCACGCCGGGGCCAGCGCGTGCTGGTGCTCGATGCCGACCTGGGCCTGGCCAACCTGGACGTGGTGCTCAACCTGCACCCCAAAGTCACCCTGCACGACGTCTTTACCGGCAAAGCGCGCCTGGAAGAAGCCGTCATCGCCGCGCCAGGGGGCTTTTCGGTGGTGCTGGCAGGTTCGGGCATGGTCGAGTATTCGCGCCTCACGCCCGAAGTGCGCAGCCAGTTCTTCCACGCCGTGCAAAAGCTGGCGCCCTACTTTGACGTGATCTTGCTGGACACGGGCGCGGGCATCTCCGAGGTGGTGCTGTTCTCGATCTCGCTGGCCTCCGAGGTGCTGATCGTGGCCACCCCCGAGCCCACCTCGCTCACCGATGCCTACGCCGCCATCAAGGTGCTGGCCATGCAGCAAAAGCGCCAGCATGTGCGCATGATCGTCAACCAGGCCGCGCGCCCGGGCGATGGCAGGGCCATCACCGGCCAGCTCCAGCAGGTGCTCGACCGCTTTGTCATGACCGACTCGGGCCGCCCGCTGCGCCTGATCCACATGGGCGACATTCCCGCCGACCCCGCCGTGCGCGAGGCCGTCATGCGCCGCCAGTTGCTGCAACTGCTCAACCCGGGCTGCCCGGCAGCGCTGGCCGTAGCCCAACTGGCCAACAAGTTCCAAGAAACCCTGCTGCGCCATGCCGCCTGAGGGCGCTGCGGGCGCCGGGGCCCCTTTTGCGCAGGAGCGCGCCGTGACCCCCATCCTGAATATTTCCTGCTACAAATTTGTGCCGCTGCCCGATGCGCAGGCCCTGCGCGAGGCGCTGCACGCGCAAGCACTGGCCGCCGACCTCAAAGGCACCATCTTGCTGGCCGAAGAAGGCATCAACTTCTTTCTGGCGGGCAGCGCGCAGGCCGTGCGCGGCTTTGTCGATGCGCTGCGCACCGATGCCCGCTTTGCCGACCTGCAGCCCAAAGAGAGCTGGTCGGCGCAGGTGCCGTTTCGCAAAATGCTGGTCAAGGTCAAGCACGAGATCATCCGCATGGACCGCCCCGCCATCGTGCCCAGTGCGGGCCGCGCGCCTGCGGTGGATGCGCCCACGCTGCACCGCTGGCTGGCCCAGGGCCACGACGACAGTGGCCGGCCCGTGGTCACGCTGGACACGCGCAACGACTTCGAGGTGGACGCGGGCACGTTCGATGGCGCCATCGACTGGCGCATCACCAAGTTCACAGAGTTTCCCGACGCACTGCGCGCGCACAAAGCCGCACTGGCAGACAAAACGGTGGTCAGCTTTTGCACCGGCGGCATCCGCTGCGAGAAAGCCGCCCTGCTCATGCGCGAGGAAGGGCTGGAGCACGTGTACCAGCTCGAAGGCGGCATCCTCAAATACTTTGAGGAAACCGACGGCGCCCATTACCACGGCGGCTGCTTCGTCTTTGATGGCCGCCGCGTGCTGCAAAGCGACCTGTCCACGCAGCCTGAAATTGCTCCTGAAATGTGAGCTAATGGCGCTTATCTGGCAGGCGCTAGAGGCCGTTTTGGCTCAAATTTTCAGGCCGCCAGATCAAACACCAGCACTTCCGCGTCCTGGGCGCGGCCCAGTGACAGCAGCGACTCGTTCTCCAGCAGCGCCGCATCTCCCGCCGACAGCGGCTGGCCATTGACCTCCAGCGCCCCGCGCACCAAAAACACATAGCACTTGCGCTCCGGGTTGAGCACCCGCGTGGCCGATTGCCCGGCGTCGAACAGCCCTGCGTACAGGCGGGCATCGGCATGGATGCGCACCGATCCCAGCGCGCGATCGGGCGACGCCACCAGCCGCAGCAGACCGCGTTTGTCAGCCTGCGGAAAATGCGCCTGCTCGTAGCTGGGCACGATGCCATGCAGGTTGGGCTGCAGCCAGATTTGCAAAAAGTGCGTGGTCTGGCCCGGCGCATGGTTGAACTCGCTGTGCACCACGCCGCTGCCTGCGCTCATGCGCTGCACGTCGCCGGGCGCAATGGCGGTGACGTTGCCCAGGTTGTCCTGGTGCGCCAGCTCACCCGAGAGCACGTAGCTGATGATTTCCATGTCGCGGTGGCCGTGGCTGCCAAAGCCGGTGCCGGGGGCGATGTAGTCCTCGTTGATCACGCGCAGGTTGCCAAAGCCCATGTGCAGCGGATCGTGGTAGTGCCCAAAAGAAAAGCTGTGGTGGGAGCGCAGCCAGCCGTGGTCGGCATAGCCCCGGTCTTGTGATTTGCGGATGGTCAGCATCAACATCTCCTGGTAAGTACCCCCACTGTAGGCCGCCTGGGGCGTGGCGCGGTGCAGCACAATTGACGGGGCATTTCAAAAATATTCAATCCACATGGGTAGAGCATGCAAAGTCCGCGCAATGTTTTGACGCCCGAGAGCCTCTCCATGCTGCAAGCCATTGCCCAGACGGGCAGCTTTGCCGCCGCTGCACGCCACCTGGGGCTGGTACCCAGTGCCCTCACCTACCGGGTGCGCCAGATCGAGGACGCCCTGGATGTGCTGCTGTTTGACCGCAGCGCGCGCCAGGCGCGGCCCACGCAGGCGGGCGCCGAACTGCTGCGCGAGGCCGCACGCCTGCTGCAAGAGATAGACACCGTGGCGCACCGGGTGCAGCGCGTGGCCACGGGCTGGGAGCCGCAGCTCACCGTGTCGGTGGATGGCGCCATCTCGCCCGGCACGGTGCTGGATTTGGCCGAGGCTTTTTACGCCCTGGCCCCGCCCACCCAGCTCAAGCTGCGCGAGGAAATCCTCACCGGCACCCTGGAGGCGCTGACCTCGGGCCGCGCCGATCTGGCCATTGGCGTGGCGGTCAACACCTCCAACGTGGCGGGCGTGCAGCTGGGTTTGCTGGGCGAAGTCGCTTTCATTTTTACCGTGGCCCCGCACCACCCCCTGGCCGCGCTGCCCGAGCCGCTGACCGATGCCACCTTGCTGGGCCACCGGCTGGTGGCCGTGGCCGATTCGGCGCACAGTGGCCGCGTCAGCATGGGGCTGCTGGGTGGGCAGGACGTGCTCACGGTGGACTCGATGCAGGCCAAAGTGCAAACCCAATTGCGCGGCCTGGGCTACGGTTTCTTGCCTGAGCCCATGGCCCGGCCCTACATCGCTGCCGGGCACCTGGTCACGCGCCGCGTGGCCCGGCCCGCGCGCAACGTGCGCATGTACTGCGCCTGGAACGGCGCCGCCCAGCCCGTGGGCGGGCGCGCCTTGCAGTGGTGGTTGGGCCAATTGCAAAGCCCCACCACCCAGGCCGCGCTGCTCGAAAACCACCCCATGCAGGCGCACCGCATGGCCGCTGGCGTGTAGAGTGGCCCTCCTCTATTCGATATTCCTCCTCCGCCCTCTGAAAGGCCTTTCATGCCCCCCCGCTCCCCCGCTCCAGCACCCCGCCGCCGTCCCTCTTCTGCCGCCAGCGCTGCCAGCGCCCCCGAGACGGGTACCGCACCACGCCACTTTGCCGTCATCGGCGCCGGGCTGGCTGGCATTGCCTGCGCCCGCACGCTGGTGCAGGCTGGCCACCGCGTCACGGTGTTTGAAAAAACCGACCGGGTGGGCGGGCGCACCGCCACGCACGACTCGCCCTTTGGCAGTTTTGATGCAGGTGCTCAGTATTTCACCGTGCGCGACGAGCGCTTTGGCCAGGCCCTGGACACGGTGCCAGGGGTGTTTCGCCCCTGGAGCGCCAATGCCGTGCGCGTACTCGACGCCACCGGGCGGGTCAGCGCGGCCAGCCAGCCCACCAACGAGCCGCACTGGGTGGCCAGCCCTGGCATGGATGCCCTGGCACAGGCCTGGGCCCAGCCGCTGCTGCAAGCGGGCAACCTGCACCTGAATGCGCATGTGGTGCGCATCCAGCGCGACCGGCTGGACGCAGGCCAATGGCAGGTACACGCCGAAAGCGCCGATGGCGCCCAACAGGTGGTGGCAGGCTTTGATGGCGTGCTGCTGGCCCAGCCCGCCGACCCGGCGCGTGCGCTGCTCGACGCCTCGGCCCTGAAAACACCGCTGGTGGCCGCCATGGCCAATGTGGTCACGGCCCCGTGCTGGACGCTGATGCTGGCCTTTCCGCAGGCCGTGCGCCCGGGCCTGACCACGCTGGGCCCGCAGTGGAACGCCGCGCGCAGCACCCACCACCGCATTGCCTGGCTGGCCCGCGAATCCTCCAAACCCAAACGCAGCAGCGTAGAGCGCTGGACGGTGCAGGCCAGCCCAGCCTGGTCGCACGAACACCTGGAAGACGACAGCGAGCGCGTGCAGGCCAAGCTGCTCAAAGCGTTTGGCGAAGTCACCGGCATCCGGGCCGAGCCCGGCTATGTTGCGCTGCGCCGCTGGCGCTACGCCCAGACCACACAGCCCCTGGGCGAATCGCACCTGTGGGATGGCAAAACCGGCATCGGTGCCTGCGGCGACTGGTGCCTGGGCCACCGCCTGGAAGATGCCTTTGTCTCGGGTCTGGAGCTGGCCCTGGCCGTGACCACGCAATTTCCCAGCCCGCAAGCCGCTGTGGCATGAGCCTGAGCGTGCCCACCGCTGCGCCCGCCACCGCCGCTGCGGCACCCACGGCGGGCGGCTACGTGGGCCGGTTTGCACCCTCGCCCACGGGGCCGCTGCACGCGGGCTCGCTGGTAGCGGCGCTGGCCAGCTGGCTGGACGCGCGCGCCCACGGCGGGCAATGGCTGGTGCGCATCGAAGACGTGGACACGCCGCGCTGCCAAAGCGGCGCTGCCGAACACATCCTGCACCAGCTGGCCACCTGCGGCCTGCACCCCGACGGCCCTGTGCTGTGGCAATCCAGCCGCGCCAGCGCCTACCAAGCCGCCCTGGACGCTCTGCTGGCGCGCGGCTTGGCCTACCCCTGTGCCTGCTCGCGCAAAGACATCGCCCTGGCCCACGCCGCCCAAGGCCACGCCCGCGAGCGCCACACCGAGCTGCCCTATCCCGGCACCTGCCGCAGCGGCCTGCATGGCCGAAGCGCGCGGGCCTGGCGCTTCAACGCACACGATGTATGGTCAAAACTGGCTCAAATGCCCTACCAGTGCGCGCAAGCAGCTTCGTTTTTAATAGCAAACAATACCCTGCACTGGCAAGACCGCCGCTTAGGCGCACAGCAACAAGACGTGCCCGCCAGCGTGGGCGACTTTGTGCTGCGGCGCGCCGATGGCCTGTGGGCCTACCAGTTGGCCGTGGTGGTGGACGACGCCGCCCAAGGCATCACCCACATCGTGCGCGGCGAGGATTTGGCCGACAACACACCGCGCCAGATGCTGTTGCAGCATGCGCTGGGCGTGCCCACGCCGCACTACCTGCACACCCCGCTGGTGCGCGCCGCCGATGGCGAGAAGCTCTCCAAGCAGCACGGCGCGCCCGCCATCGACCTGCGCCAGCCCTTGCAGGCACTGTCAGCCGCTGCCACCGTGCTGGGCTTGTCATCCTTGTCACATCACGGCGAAATTGCGTTGCCAGAAGCCCTCGCACTGTGGGTCAGGGCCTGGATGCCTCTCTACAATCTGCCCCGTGACTGAACCCCAAAACACCCTCCCCACACCCGACGCTGGCGCAGCCAGCGCCCCCGCTCCCAGCGCCATGCCCCACCCTGCCGCCACGGCCACTGACACCGCCGCTGCCGCCGCCCAGCATGGCGCACCCGCTGGCGTGGCCTACCCCAAAACCATCAAGAGCTTTGTCCGCCGCGCTGGCCGCACCACCACCGGCCAGGCCAAGGCGTTTGAAGACCTGGGGCCGCGCTTTATCCTGCCCTACAGCCCCCAGCCGCTGGACGCCAACGCCGCCTTTGGCCGCAGCGCACCGCTGATTCTGGAAATCGGCTTCGGCATGGGCGAGGCCACCGCCCACATCGCCCGCGTGCGCCCCGACGACAACTTCTTGTGCTGCGAAGTGCACGAGCCCGGCGTGGGCGCGCTGCTCAAGCGCCTGGGCGAGCAGGGCCAGACCAACATCCGCATCCTGCAACACGACGCCGTCGAGGTCATCGACCACATGCTGGCGCCGGGCAGCCTCGATGGCGTCCACATCTTTTTTCCCGACCCCTGGCACAAGAAAAAGCACAACAAGCGCCGCCTGATCCAGCCGCCCCTGGTGGCCAAGCTGGCCGCGCGCCTCAAGCCGGGCGGCTATTTGCACTGCGCCACCGACTGGCAGCCCTACGCCGAACAGATGCTGGAGGTGCTCAGCGCCGAGCCGCTCTTGGCCAACAGCGCCAGCGGCTACGCCCCGCAACCCGACTACCGCCCGCTGACCAAGTTCGAAAACCGGGGTCTGCGCCTGGGCCACGGCGTTTGGGATCTGGTGTTCCTGCGCCGCGCCTGACCGCCCCCCTTGGCTTCCCGTTACCAGCCGCCATTGCCATTGCCATGAAACCCATCTTGCAAAACCTTGTGGAAATGACAGGCCAGCGCGACCACCTGCGACTGGAAATCTCCGTCCTGTCCACGCTGCAAAAGCTCTCGGGCATCACGCAGGTGCGGGCGCTGGAAATGTTCACCATCAACGATGTGCCCCAGGTGCGCCCACGCACCTGGCAAGGCGCCAGCGACTGGATATCCAACGACGAAGAAGCCGCCAAAGACCCGCACCGCGAGCCACTGGCCCATTACCCGGCGCTGCACGCCTGCGTGAGCGAGCGCACGGCCCACGCACAGGCACGCATCGGCAAGGGCCGCTACACGCTGTGGCTGCCCGTCTGGATGCACGACAAGGCCACCACCTGCCTGGAAATCAGCCAGAGCCGCCCCTTCTCGGCGCACCGGCTGGATGTGATCACCGGCATCTTCAACGTCTACCAAAACTACCAAAGCCTGCTGGACTACAGCGAGCGCGATGCCCTCACGGGCCTGTACAACCGCAAGACGTTTGACGAGCAGTTCTCGCGCCATGCCAGTTACCGTCCACCCGCCACGCAGCTGACCGAACTGCCCCAGGCAGACTGCCACGAAGACGTGGCCGACGGGCCGCGCCAGCAGTGGCTGGCCGTGGTGGACATTGACCATTTCAAACAGGTCAACGACCGCTTTGGCCACCTGTATGGCGATGAAGTGCTGATTTTGCTGGCCAACATCCTGCGCAGCTCATTTCGCACCCACGACCGCATTTTTCGCTTTGGCGGCGAGGAGTTTGTGGTGCTGCTGCGCTCGACCAGCCTGGACGTGGCGCACAAAGTGTTCAACCGCTTTCGCCTGGCGGTACAGGAGTACCCGTTTCCGCAGGTGGGACAGGTCACCGTCAGCATTGGCTTTGTCGGCACCGCCCTGGGCTTGCCCGTGGAAATTCTGGGCCAGGCCGACCAGGCGCTGTACTACGCCAAAGAGCATGGCCGCAACCAGGTCTGCTTCTACGACGACCTGATCGCCAGCGGCGATCTGGTCACCCAGGTGGCCCACGACGACGTCGAATTGTTCTGAGCGCCCCCACCGCTACACCAGCTTCGGCTTGCGGTAGAGCAACTGCTCGATGGCGTCCAAGTCCACGCTATCGCGCTGGCTGTCGGGCAAAAAGCGCTGGGCATAGTCCTGCCAAACGCCGCTGCGCAAAAAGAACCGGAACACCTCCTCGTCGATGTGCTGCTCGCGCACCATGCGCGCCATGATGGACAGCGCCTCGGACAGCGTTTTGGGCGGCTTGTAGGGCCGGTCGGAGGCCGTCAGCGCCTCGAAGATGTCGGCCAGCGTCATCACCCGATCGGCCAGCGTGAGCTGGTCGGCCTTGAGGCGGCGCGGGTAGCCGGTGCCATCGAGCTTTTCGTGGTGCGAGCCGGCAATGGCTGGCACGCGCGCCAGGTGCGGCGGAAACGGCAGGCCACTGAGCAAGATGATGGTCTGCACGATGTGGTCGTTGATCTTGAAGCGGTCTTCGTCGGTCAGCGTGCCCCGGCGCACGGCCAGGTTGTGCAGCTCGCCCAGGTGTACCTCCTGGGGCGGCAGCACCATGTCAAAGCCCCAGCGGTTGGCCGGATTGCCCGCCTCTACCGGCGGGCGGCGCGCGCCCCAGGACACGACGTGCTCGGGCCGGTCGGCCAGCAAAAACTCCTGCGCGGGCAAGGGCGGTATGGGCACGCCCAGCAGCCGCTCGTGCTCGGCCCGCGACAGGCCGATGCGGTCGTCAAAATGGCGCTGCCAGCGCTGCACACCGATGGCGTGCAGGCGCTGCACATCGGCATCGGCCATGGATTCGCCGCCCACGTTGCTTTGCGCCACAAAGGCAAAGTCGGCCTGCAATTGCTCTTTCTTTTGTAGCAGCTCGCGCTCTATCTGCGCAGGTTCAGCGCCAGAAATAATCTGCTTCCAATAATCCAGCTCGGCGTCGCGCCACAGCACCTCAAAGCGCATGCGCACCTCGTGGATGCGGTTGTAGAGCGTCTCCAGCTTGGTGGCCTTGTCGATGATGTGCTCGGGGCTGGTCACTTTGCCGCAGTCGTGCAGCCAGGCGCCCAGGCGGAACTCGTACAGCTCGGCCTCGGTCATGGAGACGTCGGCAAAAGGCCCTTCGCGCGCATCGCACATGCGCTGCATCACGGCCTCTGCGAGCTGGGGCACGCGCTCGCAGTGGCCGCCGGTGTAGGGGCTTTTGGCGTCGATGGTGTCGGCCAGCACGCGGATGACGGCATCAAACAGCTTGCGCTGGCCTTCGATGAGGTTGCGCGTTTCGATGGCCACTGACAAGGTGCCCGAGAGTTTTTCGACAAAAGCGCGGAAGTGCCCCTCGCCCTGGCGCCGGTCTTGCACGTAGCGCAGCACCAGCAGGCCCAGGGGCTGGCCGCCGCGCGTGCGCAGCTGCACGCGCAGCACCTGCTGGGCCAGTGCTCCATCTGGCGCGCCTGGTGCGGCCAGCACATCGTCCAGCGGGTGCTCGGTGTAGTTGATGAAGTGCGCCATGCCCAGTTGCTCGGGGTACAGCGGCTGGTCTTGCGGGTCGGCGCAGTAACGGGCAGTGCGCTCCAGGTGGGTGCTGTCGCCATCGACCAGGTACACCGCGCCGCCGCTGCAAATGCTGGCCTGCACCAGCTCGTACAGCACGCTGGAGAGCATCACATCCAGGCGCGACTCGGCACTGATATGGCGGCTGATGCGCAAAAAATCTTCGATGGTGGCGGACATGCGGTCCATCACCAGCCCCAGCTCGCGCACCTCGCGCACGGGGGAGGCGCGGCGCTGGGGACGGCGAAAATCAAACAGTGCCAGCGACTGCGCCTGGGCCGCCAGGCCACTGAGGCTGCTGCCCACACGCCGCCCGGCTATCCACCCCAATGGCAGCAGCAGGCCGATCAGGCCCAGTGACAGCCACAGCTGGCGGCGCAGATCGCGGTTCAGGTCAGAGAGCAGTTCAGCGGTGGGCATGGCCATCAACAGGTGCAAATCCCGCCAGCGCATGGACTGCAACGGTTGCACCTGGCCCAGCCACTCTTCGCCCTGGGCCTCAAAGCGGCGCGACTCGCCCGGCTTCATGCCCAGCGTGTGGATGGCCATCAGGCTGGGCACCCCCAGCTCGCTCAAGGGGCGCATGCGGGCCTGATCGCCTTCGCGCTGCAACACGCGGGACATGTCGGGGTAGGCCAGCACCCGACCCTCCTTGTCCAACACCGCGATTTCCGTGCGCGGCACCAGGCGCAAACCACCGATTTCCCGGCCCAGATCGGTCAGTGCCACATCCAGTCCCAGTACCGCGCCGCCCTCTTCACTGGGCTGGCTCAGAGTGACGCCCATTTCATGGGTGGTAAAAAACACGTAGGGCGCCGTGAGAATTTGCGCCTTGGTCTGCACCGCCTCGGCATACCAGGGCCTGGTGCGCGGGTCAAAGCGGTATTGCGGGCGTATCGACGTGCTCACGAGTTCCAGCTGCGCATCGTAAAAGCTCCAGCGCCCTACCAGCGGCGCGCCGCTGCCCTGCTCCCGGGCCACGGACTGCAGCAAAAACGCGGCATGGGGGGGCGCCCCCTCCTGCGCGCGCAAAGCCGCGTTGCGCAGTGGCCGCACCAGCAGAAACTGCCCATCGGGGTAGCCCACGTACACCGCTGACAGCAGCTGGTTCTGGTGGAGCAAACGCACCAGCACCGGCAGGCGGCGCAGGCGCTGCGCCAGGGTGGGGGCCGTGGTAACGGGATCAAATGCCAGCAGCCGCAAAGTGGCATCTGCCGGGTTCACGATGCGGTGCATGCGCTCGCTGACCAAGAGGCTCACACGATGCGCACTGTCGCTGGAGGCGGCCATGATGGCCTGGCGGGCACTGGTGCTGATCTGGTAGGTCATCAGCGCCGTCAGCAGCAGCATGGCCAGCACCACGACCGATGCGGTCAGCACCTCAAACCGAACTGTGGCGCGGCGCCACCAGGGCAGTGACAGCGCCAGCCCCGCATCCAGGGCGGGGCGCTGGGGTGGTTGGCGGGGCTCGGGGGTGCTGTCTCGCGGGGAATCCATGTTCCCCATAGTGAGGGGTAAACGCCTTTGCGTCACCCCCTTTTTCTACCAATCAGCGGGCACAGCCGCCCGCCATCACACCTTCTGCGTCACCCAGCCCACCACCGAGGCCAGTGCGGCTGGCAGCTGCGCGGCATCGGTGCCACCGGCCATGGCCATGTCGGGCTTGCCACCGCCCTTGCCGCCCACCTGTTGGGCGACAAAGTTGACCAGCTCACCGGCCTTGATGCGGCCCACGCTGTCGGCTGTGACGCCTGCGGCAATCTGCACCTTGTCGCCATCGACGGCGGCCAGCACGATGGCGGCGGTTTTGAGCTTGTCCTTGAGCTTGTCCATGGTCTCGCGCAGGGTCTTGGCGTCGGCGCCGGGCAGCACCACGGCCAGCACCTTCAGGCCCTTGACGTCCACGGCCTGCGTCAGCAGCTCATCGCCCTGCGCGGAGGCCAGCTTGCCCTTGAGCGCGGCGACTTCTTTTTCGAGGGTGCGGGCATTGTCCAGCGCCTGGGTGATGCGGGCGTTCAGCTCGGCCACGGGCGCTTTGAGGGTGCCAGCGGCCTGCTGCACGGTGTCTTCCAGGTTTTGCAGATAGGCCAGCGCGTTGGTGCCCGTCACGGCTTCGATGCGGCGCACACCAGCGGCCACGCCGCCCTCGCCCACCACCTTGAACAGACCGATGTCGCCCGTGCGCTGCACGTGCGTGCCGCCGCACAGCTCGCGGCTGGTGCCGATGTCGAGCACACGCACGGTTTCGCCGTACTTTTCGCCAAACAGCATCATGGCGCCGGTTTTTTGTGCGCTTTCAATGTCCATCACGCGCGCCTGGGTGGCGGCGTTGGCCAGGATTTCTTCGTTCACGCGGCGCTCGATCTCGCGGATTTCGGCGGCGCTCACGGGGGCACCATGGGCAAAGTCAAAGCGCGTGCGTTCGGCGTTGACCAGGCTGCCTTTTTGCTGCACATGCGCGCCCAGCACCTCGCGCAGGGCCTTGTGCATGATGTGCGTGGCCGAGTGGTTGCGCACCGTGGCCGCGCGCACCGCCGTGTTGACGGCAGCCGCCACATGGTCGCCCACGTTCAGCGTGCCTTCATCGAGTTGGCCGTGGTGGCCGAACACGTCGGCCTTGATCTTGAGCGTGTCGCCCACGGCAAAGCGGGCCGAGCCGCTGGTGATCACGCCCTCGTCGCCCACCTGGCCGCCGCTTTCGGCGTAGAACGGTGTGCTGTCGAGCACCACCACCCCGGTTTGACCCTGCTTCAGGGCTGCAACGCTCACCCCGTCTGCGTAGAGCGCTACGATTTTTGCAGTGGATTGCAGCTGCTCGTAGCCCACAAACTGGTTGCCCGCGCCGGTGTATTCCAGCGCCTTGTCCATCTTGAACTTGCCTGCGGCGCGCGCCTGGGCTTTTTGGCGCTCCATGGCTACTTGGAAGCCTGCCTCGTCCACTTCAACGTCGCGCTCACGGCACACGTCGTTGGTCAAGTCCAGCGGAAAGCCGTAGGTATCGTGCAGCTTGAAGGCCACCTCCCCAGGCAACACACGCCACGCTGCTTGCGGCGGCAACACCTGATTTGCAGCCAAACTCTGTTTAATTTCCTTCTTCGCTGACTCCAACTCAAGCTGCTGAATAGCGACATCAATAATCTCCATGCCGTGGGCCAGCGTTTCAAAGAAGCGCTCTTCCTCGGTCTTGAGGATGTCGGTGATGCGTTGCTCTTGCGCGCGCAGTTGCGGGTAGGCATCGCCCATCAGCCGCGCCAGGTCGGCCACCAGCTTGTGGAAGAACGGGGTCTTCTGGCCCAGCTTGTAGCCGTGGCGGATGGCCCGGCGCACGATGCGGCGCTGCACGTAGCCCCGGCCTTCGTTGCTGGGGATGACGCCATCGCTCACCAAAAACGCCGTGGCGCGGATGTGGTCGGCAATCACGCGCAGGCTCTTGTTGTTCAGGTCGGTCACGCCGGTTTCGCGGGCGGCAGCCTTGATGAGCTGGTCGAAGATGTCGATTTCGTAGTTGCTGTGTACGTGTTGCAGGATGGCGGCCAGACGCTCCAAGCCCATGCCGGTGTCCACACAAGGCGCGGGCAGCGGCGTGACGGCGCCGGTTTCGTCCATGTTGAACTGCATGAACACGTTGTTCCAGATTTCGATGAAGCGGTCGCCGTCTTCATCGGGGCTGCCGGGGGGGCCACCGGGGATGTGGTCGCCGTGGTCGTAAAAAATCTCGGAGCACGGGCCGCAGGGGCCGGTGTCGGCCATCATCCAGAAGTTGTCGGATTTGTAGCGCCCGCCCTTGTTGTCGCCAATGCGGATCACGCGCTCGGGCGGCAGGCCGATTTCTTTCGTCCAGATGTCGTAGGCCTCGTCGTCTTCCTGGTACACGGTGGCCAGCAGGCGGTCGGCGGGCAGCTGGTACACCTCGGTCAGCAGCTCCCAGGCCCATTTCAGCGACTCGCGCTTGAAGTAGTCGCCAAAGCTCCAGTTGCCCAGCATTTCAAAGAAGGTGTGGTGGCGCGCGGTGTAGCCCACGTTTTCCAGGTCGTTGTGCTTGCCGCCTGCGCGCAGGCAAGCCTGCACCGACACGGCGCGCTGGTAGGGGCG